>JAVLEV010000064.1:0-3196 GCA_031920365.1 Planktomarina sp.
GACGGGCAAGGTATTGCGTCCTATGCTAATGGAATGAGCTATAAGGGTGGCTTCCGCGCCACAATGCATCATGGAGATGGCATCCTAACATCAGACGACGGCTATAGATATGAGGGTTCTTGGGTCGACGGCATCAAACAGGGTAGCGGTACGATTACATATTCTGACGGAGCAATCTACCAAGGCAATATTCACGCGGGACAACGTTCTGGAAAAGGCACCCTGACTATGCCAGATGGACTGATTTACTCGGGTAATTGGAAAGCGGGCCAAATCAACGGCGAAGGAACACTGTCCAAAACCAATGGCAATACATATATCGGCAAACTAGTCGATGGATTGCGAGATGGTTTAGGCACAGTAAAGTATGCCAATGGTGATATTTACCAAGGACAATTCAAAAATGACAGCCGCCATGGCCAAGGGATATTTACTGGTGCAGATGGCTATCATTACACCGGAAATTGGTCTGAGGGACTAATCTCGGGCCAAGGGGTGGCAACATATCCGGATGGCTCTATTTACAAAGGAGCGTTCTTAGCAGATCTGGCCCATGGAATCGGAACGACTATATATCTCGATGGTTCCAGGTACGAGGGTGAGTGGGAAGCCGGTGTTATCAGCGGATCAGGCAAGGCGACCTACCCCAACGGCCTGGTTTATCAAGGCGAGTTTAAAAATGCCCAAAACCATGGCTATGGCGTCATAACTTTAGAAGACAGTTACCGCTATGAGGGTAATTGGAAAGAGGGAAAACGTCACGGCCTCGGTAAAGCAACTTATAGAAATGGAACGGTCTATGAGGGCAGTTTTATCGCGGGCCAACGCGCGGGCCAGGGCCACATTAAAATGAAAGATGGCTTTGAGTATTCCGGGGAGTGGTTTGCGGGTGAAATCCATGGAGACGGCGTGGCCACCTATGCAAATGGCGATATTTATGAGGGGAACTTTTTAGTAGGTCATCGTGAAGGTATAGGCACTATGCGTTATGCATCAGGCGACGTTTCGAGTGGAACCTGGCAAGGTGGTACTTTGGAGACTGAGAGTGAACAAGCAACACCTGACTGAGCCCCGTAAGCTAAAAGTAGATATTATAAAGCTGTATTACCACGGTACCACGGCGGCATTTTGATCAAAGAACTTACCCGTATCGGCGGCAACACGCCCTTCAACTACATCGAACAGCATAACCGCGGCTTCTAACGCTGGCCGTGAGCTGTGGTTCGCAACAAATGGCTTGGTAAGCGACGTTTCAACGGTCCCTGGATGCAATGAAAAACATGCGAGCTGTGGATGGCTGCGTGCCAATTCAATAGCTGCAGTATGAACTATTTGGTTTAGGGCAGCTTTTGCGGCCCGGTAAGAAATCCAACCACCTAAACGGTTATCTCCAATAGACCCCACCCGTGCAGACAATACGGCCACCCGTGCCGGACGATCACGCGGTAGCAATCGCCCGAGCTGGCTAAGGATTAACGCAGGCCCGATGGCATTGACTTGCATCTGATCCGCCATATTAACACTAGAAAGCGCACGAATAGTTTTTTCTGGAACCGCACTTCCTATGGTCAAGGCGCCGGTGGCAATGATTATCGTATCAAATGCTCCGTTCAGTAAACTCAATACGGCCGGAATTGTCTCAGGACGGGTGAAATCGATACCGTTATTTTGGCGTGACAAACCTTCGCATTCCCAACCTTTGCGCAAGTATGCCTGCTCAAGCGCAGCACCAATGCCACCCGAATTTCCAATAATTAATATTTTTTTCATGCATTCTAACTAGCGCGAACTTGCTCCACCACCAGGCTTTGTCAAAAGCTTTTAAAGCAAAAGCGCCGTAGCGCTGCATAGCTTACTACCTTAAAAATATTTTTTACTTCCCATTTACGAATACGCAGTTATACTTGTGGGTATGGTAATGTATACACAGCTTTTACTTCTAGTACTTAGCTTAGGCTGAGCGTGCTTTTCGGCGCGGGTCGCTCACCTAAGTCCAGCGCTGCCCCAATCAAAATTCCCTAGTTAGAAGAAGCAGTCCTATGACCCAAGATCGTGTTTTTATTTTTGATACTACCTTGCGTGACGGCGAACAAAGCCCAGGCGCTACAATGAACCATGCAGAAAAACTGGAATTAGCCGAGATGCTTGATGATATGGGCGTGGACATTATTGAGGCCGGCTTTCCAGTCGCTTCAGAAGGTGATTTCAATGCCGTCAGCGAAATATCGAAGCGTAGCAGAAATTCAGTAATCTGTGGTTTAGCACGCGCCAACTTCAAAGATATTGATCGCTGCGCAGAAGCAGTCCGCCACGCAGCCCGGCCGCGCATTCATACCTTTATAGGAACCTCCCCATTGCATCGCGCCATTCCAAACTTAAGCCAAGATGAAATGGCAGATCGTATCCATGAAACTGTAACCCATGCGCGCAACCTATGTGACAATGTACAGTGGTCGCCAATGGATGCTACTCGGACGGAATATGATTACCTGTGCCGTACTATTGAGATAGCCATCAACGCAGGCGCAACGACCATTAACATACCTGACACTGTAGGTTACACTGCCCCACGTGAAAGTGCAGAACTTATAGCTCGTTTGATAGCCGATTTACGAGGCGCTGTTGATGTAATTTTCGCGACGCATTGTCATAATGATTTGGGCATGGCCACCGCAAATTCTTTAGCCGCAGTAGATGCCGGCGCGCGTCAAATTGAATGTACGATTAATGGCCTGGGCGAGCGCGCTGGCAATACTGCTTTAGAAGAAGTTGTAATGGCCATGAAGGTGCGCAACGATATCATGCCCTATCGCACACAAATTGATAGCACCAAAATCATGGCAATCAGCCGCCGCGTCGCTACCGTGTCTGGCTTTGCTGTGCAGTTCAATAAGGCTATTGTGGGTAAGAATGCCTTTGCCCATGAAAGTGGCATACACCAAGACGGCATGCTGAAGAACGCTGAAACATTCGAAATCATGAGGCCCGAAGATGTGGGCCTATCTGAAACCAGCTTGGTTATGGGTAAACATTCCGGTCGTGCGGCCTTACGGTCTAAACTTAAAAATTTAGGTATCGATTTGGCGGATAATCAGCTGAACGATGTATTTGTACGGTTTAAAGATTTGGCAGATCGCAAGAAAGAAGTTTTTGATGATGATCTGATAGCTTTAGTGCGCGCTGATACTGCAGATGA
>JAVLEV010000064.1:3296-8647 GCA_031920365.1 Planktomarina sp.
ATAGCTTTAGTGCGCGCTGATACTGCAGATGAACAATCTGACCACCTGAGCCTAAGATCACTCCGCGTTGTTTGTGGCACAGAAGGCCCGCAGGAAGCGGCTTTGGAACTAATAATCGAAGGAGTATTGCATGCTATTACCGCGACCGGTGATGGGCCTGTTGACGCTACTTTTAACGCAGTCAAAAAATTGTATCCACACACAGCACAGCTGCAGTTGTATCAGGTAAGCGCTGTAACTGAAGGCACAGACGCACAGGCAACAGTAAGCGTTCGCATGGAAGAGTGCGGCAAAATTGCGACTGGGCAATCTGCAGATACAGATACAGTAGTGGCCTCAGCAAAAGCTTACATTAATGCATTGAATAGGCTGATTGTACGCCGAGCAAAATCTAGACCAGGCGAAGATATAAAGTCGGTTTCTTACAAAGATGCAGGCTAATCTTCGCTCATTTACCCTTTTAAAGGGCCTCGAGGTATAAAAGCGACCCATAAGCACTTGGAAACAGGTTGCTAAAATCGTATAGTTAAAAAAAGTCTGGGCTTATAGAGTCGCAGACATTGACCTATTGGGGCGTTGCTAATGTTTGGACTTGGTGGTTTTTTTTCGTCAGATATGGCCATTGACTTGGGTACTGCCAACACTCTGGTCTATGTCAAAGGCAAGGGCGTAATTTTAAATGAGCCATCAGTAGTAGCTTATCAGGTCAAAGACGGACAAAAAAAGGCTCTCGCGTTTGGCGTAGACGCAAAGATGATGCTTGGTCGCACACCAGGATCAATTCAAGCTATTAGACCAATGCGAGATGGGGTTATTGCAGATTTTGATGTGGCGGAAGAAATGATAAAACATTTTATACGCAAAGTGCACAAACGGACCACATTTTCGAAACCTAAAATAATTGTATGTGTACCACATGGCGCTACACCCGTTGAAAAACGTGCTATCCGTCAATCTGTACTCTCAGCAGGAGCTCGGCGGGCGGGCCTGATTGCAGAACCTATTGCAGCCGCCATTGGCGCCGGTATGCCTATTACTGACCCTACTGGCTCAATGGTTGTGGATATCGGTGGTGGGACAACTGAAGTAGCAGTTCTTTCACTGGCAGATATCGTTTATGCTCGGTCCGTCCGCATGGGCGGGGACCGAATGGACGAGGCTATTATTGGCTACTTGCGCCGCCAGCATAATCTTTTAGTGGGCGAAGCCACTGCCGAGCGGATTAAAAAAACCATCGGTACAGCTCGTATGCCAGACAACGGTAAAGGCGCCGTAATGACGATACGAGGCCGTGATTTGCTAAATGGCGTACCCAAAGAAACCGAAATCAACCAGGCTCAGGTAGCAGAGTCCCTCGCAGAAACTGTACAGCAAATTTGTGATGGCGTAATGACCGCACTTGAAGTCACCCCACCAGACTTAGCCGCAGACATTGTAGACAGGGGCGTGATGCTTACTGGTGGCGGTGCACTATTAGGCGAATTAGACTTGGAATTGCGTGAGAAGACTGGGTTAGCGGTATCTGTTGCAGACGAAAGCCTCAACTGTGTTGCTATCGGAACAGGCAAAGCCTTAGAATATGAAAAACAACTCGCACATGTGATTGATTACGATAGCTAAATACTAATTTTCAGGCCCTTAGGGGAATATATGGCACGGGATAGTAACACTGCGGACAGATACTCAACTGCTCTCGCGCGTTTAATAATCGGGTTTTTGGTTATTCTGTTGCTTGGGATATTCCTGTTATGGCGGATAGATAGTCCAAGAGTTGAACGGTTTCGTATGGAAGTCATCGACCAAGTGATCCCTAAATTTTCTTGGGTAACCTACCCTATAACCAGTGCCACAAACATCATGCGTTCAGCAAAAAGCTATGCGCATCTTTATCAACAAAACCAAGAATTAAGACGTGAATTACAGCAAATGAAGGCGTGGAAAGAGGCCGCGCTGCAGCAAGAACAAGAAAATGCCCGACTTCAGGACCTCAACAATGTACACTTCGACCCAAAATTTATCAAAATTACCGGTGTAGTACTGGCAGACAGTGGCAGCCTCTTCAGGCAAACTGTGCTATTAAATATCGGAAAGCGCGATGGTATCATTGACGGGTGGGCGGCAATGGATGGCCTTGGCCTAGTGGGTCGGATCGCCGGCGTGGGCGAACGCACATCGCGTGTTATTTTGCTTAGTGACACCTCGAGCCGTGTAGCCGTTAAAATAGAGTCAAACGGGCAGACTGCCCTTTTAGTTGGTGACAATACAAGCATCCCACCTCTTCAGTTTCTGGAAGATCCGAAAACAGTCCGGCCAGGAGATAGGGTTGTGACATCAGGTGACGGTGGAGTTTTTCCACCCGGGATATTGGTAGGACAAGTGACCCAAACTCAATCTGGGAGGCTGCGTGTCCGTTTGGCAGCGGACATGCAACGCTTAGAGTTCTTGCGGGTCATAAGGCACGAAGCACACGAAACCATCTTAACTCCAGCAGGTTTAGTTGGCATACCCCTGACTAAAAGTGGGAATAACTAATGACGGAGGACCCGCCGCTGCGCATATTGCGGCTCAGGCTTACTTATCTACTAATCGTAATGTTGGTAGTTTTATTTCAAACTCTGCCTACACAAACCTCTCAATATCCACTCGCCGTGCCAGACTTTCCATTAATCATTACCGTTGCCTGGATCATGCGGCGTCCAGATGTGATGAGTCCTATAATTATTACTTTAGCCTTTTTGTTTGCAGATATGATTTTGCAACGTCCTCCAGGCCTTTGGACGTTAATAGTGCTATGTGGCAGTATATTTTTGCGTATGCGCGCACACGGGTTTCAGGAGGTCATATTTTTTTATGAATGGCTTATGGTTGCCATCGTTATTAGTGTTACTTTCACTTTGCATCATTTTGCATTGTTGCTCACTTTTCTGCCCGCACAGGACAGCAAACTTTCTGCCATACTGACGATACTAGTATACCCAATTTTTATTTGGATATTTCGCTCTATGTTACGATACTCGTTAGATATTAGTATGCAAAAACAAATTTCAAAGGCAACGTTATGAAGTATGATGCCAAAGAAATATTGAAGTCAGAAAATAAGTTGTCTCGGCGGGGGTTGTTAGTCGGCTGCCTTCAGGTTGGAGTTATTGTGGGCCTCGGCGCGCGCATGCGATTTCTCCAAGTCAAAGAGGCCGAAAAATACCGGCTACTCGCTGAAGAAAACCGAATTAATATGCGGTTACTCCCACCAGCCCGTGGCATAATTTTTGACCGTGATGGAAGGATCATTGCTGAGAACATCCCCAACTACCGTGTCATTATGGTGCGTGAAGACGCGATTGACTTGGAAGCCGTTTTGTTGAGCCTACAACAATTAATTCATATTGCCCCCAATGATCTTGAAAAATCTCGTAAAGAGCTTGGTCGACGCAGTGCATTTGTACCTGTTGCAATTGCTGAAAACTTAAGTTGGGAAGATTTTGCTAAAGTCGCGGCGAATGCCCCAGCATTGCCCGGTATTTCAGCCGAAGTAGGGCTATCCAGGGTCTATTCACAAAAAGAAAACCTGGCGCATGTTATTGGCTATGTTGGACCCGTTAGTGACTACTATTTGGACCGTACGCAAGATAAAGATCCGTTATTACAAATTCCACGTTTTCAAGTGGGCAAAACTGGCGTTGAAGAGCAGATGGAACTAAAACTGCGCGGCGCAGCAGGCCATCAAAGTATTGAGGTGAACGCCGTTGGGCGAGTAATGCGCGAATTAGAGCGTTCTGAAGGTAAACAAGGTACGACCGTCAAGCTTACGATCAACAGTGAAATTCAGAATTTTGCGCTTGAGCGTATGGACGGGCTCTCGGCAAGCGCAGTGGTAATCGATTGTGAAAGTGGTGATCTTTTGGCAATTGGCTCGAGCCCAAGCTTTGATCCTAATCAATTTGTGCGTGGGATTTCGTCAGACAGCTATAATGGACTAAGGAATGACATGTTTGGTCCGTTGCGCGCCAAAGCTGTACAAGGCACTTATGCACCTGCCTCTACCTTCAAAATGATAACAGCCCTAGCGGCCCTCGAAGATGGTGTGCTTAGCCCAGATGATACGATCTTTTGTCCCGGGCACCTTGACGTCTCCAACAACCGATTCCACTGTTGGAAGCGCCACGGACATGGTGCGATGACTGTGGAAGATAGTATAATGCAAAGTTGTGATGTATTTTTTTATACTATTGGGCAAAAAGTCGGGATTGATAAAATTTCGGCCATGGCAAAGCGCTTTGGGCTTGGTGGATATCATGATTTACCGCTAAGCGCCGTCAGTCGTGGAGTTACGCCCACTCGTGACTGGAAGAAAAAGTCTTTTGATCAAAGTTGGCTTTTAGGCGACACGGTGAATGCCTCGATCGGGCAAGGCTATGTTTTAGCTTCCCCACTTCAGTTGGCAGTTATGGCCGCCCGCCTTGGCACGGGCCGAGCCGTTCAGCCAAGGTTGGTTCAAAATATAGATGGTGAGCAAATGCCACAAGGGCGTGGAGCTCAGTTGGATGTAGAGCCTGCACACCTAGCCGTTGTTCAAAGGGCAATGTTTGGTGTCGTAAATAAAAAAAATGGCACAGCATTTAGTAAACGGATCATGACCCGCGAACTCCGCATGGCAGGAAAAACTGGTACCGCCCAAGTAAGACGCATCACAGCGGAGGAACGTACAACTGGTGTGATCCCAAACGCAGAACTGCCCTGGAAAAAACGTGATCACGCTTTATTTGTTGACTATGCGCCACATGATAATCCAAAGGTTGCAGTAGCAGTCGTGGTTGAACATGGTGGCGGTGGCAGCTCTGTAGCGGCCCCAATCGCTCGCGATATCACGCTATTTGCGTTAACTGAAAAAATTCCTGATCTTAGCCATTACCCATCTGAATCGCGTGATCAAATACAGCGCGAGCAAAATGCGCTGAAACAAAGGCTAATTGATTGGCCCAATGTTAGAACTAGTGGGCAAGCTAAAATATGAGTTACTTAGAATATAATCTTGCAACGGCACCAGTTGGAATTCGCAAAGTTTTAGCTCTAAACTGGCCAATAATTTTTCTTTTATCAGCAATCTCTGGATTCGGGTTTGTGATGCTGTATTCAGTTTCAGGCGGCAATTTAGAACGTTGGGCACAGCCTCAAATGCAACGGTTTTTTATTGGTATGTTAGGCCTTTTCATAGTTGCCATGGTCCCAATTTGGTTTTGGCGCAACATGTCGTTCCTAGCCTATAGTATTGCGGTTCTACTTTTAATTGCTGTGGAATTTATTGGTGTTACGGGAATGGGCGCACAGCGATGGATCGATGTTGGTTTTATGCG
>JAVLEV010000064.1:8747-11096 GCA_031920365.1 Planktomarina sp.
CGCCGCACTCAGTATGAAGGACCGCTTTTCCGCCCTTCTGACGCTCGGCATTGGCGTCACCTTCTTTTTATTTTTTGCCGTCAATATAGCAATGGTCGTTGGTTTGGCGCCAGTGGTCGGTGTCCCCTTGCCGTTGGTAAGCTACGGCGGATCGGCTATGTTAACTTTGTTGTTGGGTTTTGGCCTGATGCAAAGCGCGTATGTTCACCGTCAAAAAACGAAGTACACATGATTAATATTCTTTTTACTGCACAACCTGAACAATTTCTTCTATATGAGGGGCACATTACTAGCGGCCTCAAAAAAGAAGGTATTATTGCTAATCTGACTACACAGTGCATCCCCGCAGAAGTTGATTACATCATTTATGCACCCGACAGTAACGTCCAGGATTTATCACCCTTTACCCGCTGCAAGGCGGTACTTAGCCTTTGGGCCGGCGTGGAAAGGATTGTGGTTAATAAAACCCTCACCCAGCCGCTATGCCGGATGGTTGACAGCGGCTTGCAGCAAGGCATGGTTGAATGGGTTACAGGCCATACGCTACGGTACCATCTTGGAATGGACAGGCATATATTCAATTCAAGAAAAATTTGGGATTGCAGGCAGTCATGCTTAGCGCAGGACTGCGCTGTTACTATTTTAGGGATAGGTGCGCTGGGTACTGCTTGTGCCAACGCGTTAACCAGTCTTGGGTTTCCAGTAACCGGCTGGTCACGTTCTCCCAAACAGTTACCAGGCATCACTTGCCACCATGGTGCGGAAGGACTTAGCAAAGCGCTTGACGCAGCTCAAATCCTCATTTTACTACTTCCAGACACGCTACAAACCAAAAGTATATTAAACGCAAACACTTTAGCCCAGATGCCCAGAGGTAGCGTAATTATTAACCCTGGTCGTGGGTCATTGATTGATGACGAAGCCTTAGTCATGGCTTTGAGTGACGGACATATATCTGCAGCTTGTTTAGACGTGTTTCGGATTGAGCCTTTGCCACAAGATCACCCATATTGGAGTTTACCAAGTGTTACAGTTACACCACATATCGCCTCAGGAACTCGGGCAGCTACCGCGGCGGCGGTAGTAGTGGAAAATATCACACGTGGAGAGCGGGGCTTACAGTTTTTACATCTAGTGGATCGTGCAGTGGGCTATTAGAATTACCGCAAGATTGGCGGTTGCCCAGGTACACTTCCAGGCGCAGGACGATCTACCGCAACTTCAGCCGCGGGCAAATCAAACCGCAGACCAACGTGAAGCAATTTATCAACAATAGAATGAGTTGGAGCCAAATAACTAATATCCCAAGCCAAACTACCTTGTTCAGAAAACTGTAAATACTCTTGTATTAATTTTGCCAGATCTGCTTGGGCATCCGGCACCAAGCCAACAAAAAATAGCGTCGGATTTTTGGCTCCATTCAAGCCAGTGGCCTCAACTAAAACGGCATATTCTGCAAGTCCTTGCGCAGCAGTGAGCTTGATAGATAGAGCATCGAGGGCTTTAGGCGAAAGCACCGGCGGAGGCGAAACTTGAGTGATCTGCTCTGACATTTCATTGGGCCGCTCATCTAGGGAAAGCGCTAACCAACGCAAAGTTTCTAGTTCAAAAATATACCCAATTGCAGTGGTTCCCGGATTAAGCGCTATACCCACATTCTGACTTTCAAGCATTTGAACCAAAGCGCGGCCAGAAACCGTGAGATATTCAGCCTCACCTCCAATAGCTTCGGCCAACCGCAATTCCGTATCATAAATAGCGATATACTCTTGCGCGTTTAATAGTACCGTCCTGGGCTTTACTTCCACATCAGATGTTGTGGCCTCAAGTGCTAAGAACACCTCCGCATCAACCAAGCGCTCGATTACGGCAGAAAAACGCGTTGTGTCATCAGGAGCAGCCTCCAACATAATAATTGAACGCTCAAGTGGTGTCATTGGCAGTCTTCCTCGCTTGGTCAATCCCGTTTTGAAAACTAGGATTAGTTCAGTCTCAAACAGAATTTTATATCATACGCATTTAGTATTACCACGAGAAGGGCTCCACGACACAGACAGGGGCATCAACTTATGTGAATTAAGTATCCATATTTAGCCTTATAACAGGTTGTACAACAGCTAATACTGTCTAGGCTAGTGGTAAGCGTATTTCTAAAAGTTACAATAAATTAATCTAATTCCTGAGTATTATATGTTGTGGCGGACTACAGCCAAAAACTAAACTAAACTAAACTTCAATAATACTTTCTGGCTTTAGCCACCAAAAAATTACAATTAATAATAAATTTGAAAAACGATGTTTTAAAATACTTAGCAGACCCCTAGTGGACTGTTGTTTTATTTGTATTAT
>JAVLEV010000065.1:0-3897 GCA_031920365.1 Planktomarina sp.
CAGCAGAGCATAAACTGAAGGCTTCCTGCTAAACTCTAAAGTACATAAAAACTTGACGTTTAAATTATAGGATTAGTAACCAATTATGTAGCAGAAGTTTGAGGTAGCAGTTTTCCAAGCAATAGTCAGGTTTATCATTGATACGAGCACCAAACTCTAAGTCTTTAACTAAGGCCTCTTCTCAGGCTCAGTCATTCGTGGCACATAAGGTTAGGGGCATATAGCCTAAAGTATAGTAGGCTTTGATCAGGGCGGGCGGTATTATGAAAAAAATGGTTTTATCGGTGGTCACCGCAGTATTATCTGGTTTGTTTTTTACCATACCGGTAATGGCAGACAGAGCAAAGGTCGGCCCAGTGACTCATCTGCCAATTCCCCGCTTTGTGTCGCTTAAAGCAAGTGAAGGTAATGTGCGACGCGGCCCATCCTTGACACATCGCATAGATTGGATCTTAAAGTTGCGTAATATGCCACTGCAAGTAGTGGCCGAACACGGACACTGGCGCAAGGTGCTCGACTTTGAGGGAGCTGGGGGTTGGATTCACTACTCTCTTCTTTCAGGAGCACGAACTATCCTGGTGCAGCAAGATAGCGTTAATATCCTGAATAACCCAGACCCGGACACATTAATCAATGCCAAGCTCGAGCGTAACGTCCTAGCCTGGTTGACTGCCTGTGAACTCCAATGGTGCAAGATCTCAGCTGAGGGCTATAAAGGCTGGGCCCCAAAGACCGCCCTATGGGGAGTTTCGGGCGATGAAGTATTTGAATAATTAGCGCGAAAGTCCACGATTTATCAGCAAAGCGGTGGCATCAGGCATGCGTCCACGAAATGCCAAATACAGCGCCTCTGCATCCTCACTACCCCCTTTAGACAAAATATGATCCTGTAAGGCTTGCGCACGCTCAGGATCAAAAGCACCATTCGCTTCCTCAAATGAGGCAAAGGCATCCGCATCCATCACCTCAGACCACATATAGCTATAATAAGCACTAGAATATCCGTCGCCCGCGAAAACATGTGCAAAATGCGGCGTTGCATGGCGCATGCCAATAGACGCTGGCATGCCTATTTCTGCCAAAATCTCATCTTGACGCACCATCGGATCTGCGGGTGCATTCCCATCGTGAAAGCCTAAATCAACCAAAGCCGAAGCCACATATTCTACTGTTTGAAAGCCCATATCAAACGTTGCCGCGCCAAGCACTCGAGCTAAGAGCTTAGAGGGCATAGCCTCACCCGTATTTGCATGGATTGCGAATTTTTGGAGCACCTCGGGCACCTCCAGCCAATGTTCATAAAGTTGGCTAGGCAGTTCTACAAAATCACGAGCCACAGAAGTGCCTGAAACTGCAGAATAAGACACATCGCTCAGCATCTGATGCAAGGCATGGCCAAACTCATGAAACAAAGTACGCGCATCATCAAACGAAAGGAGCGCTGGCATACCCGCAACAGGCTTAGAAAAATTGCAGACATTAATTACAATAGGGTTAAGCAAGGTTGGCCGTTTACGCTGGCTTTGCAATGCCGAACACCAGGCCCCTGATCGCTTGCCGCCACGTGCGAAATAGTCTCCGATAAACAATGCCAAGTGGACGCCGTCCCGCGTAACCTCCCAGGCTCTTGCGTCGGAATGGTATAGCGGAACTTCTACCTCGGCGAACGACAGGCCAAACAAGCGGGTGGCGCAGTCAAATGAAGCCGCAATCATCTGGTCCAACTGCAGATAGGGTTTCAGCTCTGCCTCATCTAGATCATGCTCTGCCAACTTACGTTTTTGTGCATAATAGCGCCAATCCCAGGCCTGAAGCCCGCCATCTATCCCATCGTCAGACATCATTTGGGTCAAAACCTCAGCATCCATATTGGCTTGTGCTTTGGCTGGAGCCCAAACCTGCATTAGCAGATCACGCACACGATCCGGTGTTTTAGCCATTTCCGTTTCAAGCTTAAAATGTGCAAAGCTCTGATATCCCAGTAGTCTGGCCCGTTCCTGCCGCAGCGCCAAGGTCTCACCTACGATGACGCGGTTATCGGTTTCGCCACTATTAGCGCCACGTGCAGCCCAAGCTTTATAAGCAATTTCTCGAAGATCACGGCGGTCTGAAAACTGCAAAAATGGAACAATCAATGAGCGCGACAGCGTCACAACCGGCCCACCCGCTTTCTTTTCCTGCCCTGCGGCCCTTGCAGCCTCAACGACAAAGTCAGGTAGGCCGTGGAGATCAAACTCGTCTAGAGGCAAAGACCATTCCCGCTCATCAGCCAAAACGTTTTGCATAAAATCCGTCCCCAAAGTGGCTAAACGAGATTTTATTTCAGCCATTCGGTCGGCATCTATGCCGGATAATTGTGCACCAGCTCTAACAAACCCGCGGTGCGTCAACATCAACACGCGCTCCTGCTCGACAGTCAAATCATATTTTTCACGGTTGGACCATAGGGTTTCAATTCGCTGAAACAGCTTCTTATTTGACGAAACGGCTGAGGAATAGGCGGACAGTTTCGGTGCAAAATCACGCTGCAGGGCTTCACGCGCCGCAGTACTCTCGCACCCTGCTACGGTGTAGAAAACTGAAGCCACTTGATCAAGCAGAGCCTCAGCTACTTCCATTGCCTCTATGGTATTTTCAAAACTCAATACTTCAGGGTTATCGGCAATTTCAAAAATCCCGGCTAATGCCACCTCAAGAGCTTTATCCAGAGCCGGGGCAAACTCCGCGTCAAAGATCGTATCAAAGGGTGCAAGGCCAAATGGTGTTTTCCAGTTATCAAGTAAGATCATATCAGGACTTTCAATCAGTCAGAGGGGTATTACAAATAGGACAGTCTACCCGCTTTTTTATTTTTATAACACGGAATTCAGCATCAAGCACATTGTGTATGGCCAACCTCCCCAGTAAAGGCGTCCCCGCTTCCAATATATACTTAAGGGCCTCTGCTGCCACAAGGCTACCAATGGCCCCAGGAAGGGCAGCAAAAACTCCAACCTGTGAACAGCTAGGCGCGAACTCCTGTGCAGGGGGGCTTGGGAAAATACATTGGTAACATGGGCCTGAACGCGCCGGGTCAAACAAGGACACTTGGCCTTCCCATTGACTTAGGGCACCACTTACCAACGGGACCGCTTGCGTTACACAGGCTCGATTTACCAAATAGCGGGTTTCAAAGTTGTCCGTACCATCAACCACAATATCATAATCTGCGACTAAAGCTTCAGCGATAGTCACAGTTAACCTCTGCTGGTAGGTCTTAACAGTTACATAAGGGTTTAAAGCTCTTACGGCCCTAGCAGCAGAGAGGACCTTTGGCAGGCCAATATCTTCATCTCGATGAATAACTTGGCGTTGCAGATTAGTAGCATCCACCACATCATCATCTATAATTCCAATAGTACCGATGCCGGCGGCAGACAGATATTGCAAGGCGGGCGCGCCGAGGCCTCCCGCACCAACAACCAAAACCCGAGACTTTCTCAGACGCATTTGACCAGATCCACCAATCTCAGGCATCACGATATGGCGAGCATACCGTTCTAGCTCAGTATCAGACATAGCCCCATCATCGGCAACAGTTTCAGGCTGTACTTTTTTACGTATCTTGCGCAAACCCTGCTTATAAATCCAAACTATGACAACAAAAGCTGCTAAAAGCGCCCAGACTTCCCATGAACCACCAGTGTTCATCCGCAAAGGGTGGGCGATTGGTAGAACCAAATGCCCAAAGATAACTGCACAAAATACCATAAGAATCATTATCCAGCGCTGCTTAATACGCGCGCTCATGGCCCAACCAATAACCCAAAGCGCTGCACAGATTGTTCCAACCAAAATCATTATTGTAGTCCTGTAGAGCCAAAACCACCCTGGTCGCGGATAGTCTCACCTAATTGA
>JAVLEV010000065.1:3997-7153 GCA_031920365.1 Planktomarina sp.
TAGGCAGGAAAACCGAGAGACTGATCAACGTCAGCATCCCACATCACCTGAATTACGGGCGTCATATGAGAACGCCTGCTATTCGCTGGGCAAGCTGTCGCGCTACATCAATCTTGGGCATATCAGTCCAGGCTTCAACTCCATGTTCATCTATCACAGTGACGGTGTTATTTGTCCCACCCATGATGCCGGTGGCCTGTGTGACGTCATTCGCCACGATCCAATCACAGCCCTTACGCAAACGTTTTTTCTTTGCATTTAAAACTAAATTTTCTGTTTCTGCGGCAAAACCAACTACCAATTTTGGGCGCAGTGGATGCTGTGAGATTATTGCTAAAATATCTGGGTTTTCGCTAAAACTAAGTACTGGCAATACACCAGTCAACTGTTTTTTTATCTTTTTGTCGTGTACAATATCTACCCGCCAGTCAGCTACAGCGGCAGCAAACACAGCTGCATCAACCGGCAACAAATTTTGCGCCACTGTCAGCATCTCTTGAGCAGTTTGCACCCGATGAACCTCAACACCTGTAGGAGCTGGTATATCTGCAGGACCCGTAACAAAGCTAACCCGTGCACCCAACTCCCGCAAAGCCTGCGCTAGCGCTGTGCCCTGGGCCCCAGAAGAGCGGTTCGCTATATAACGTACAGGGTCAATAGGCTCGTGTGTTGGCCCAGAGGTCACTAAAATATGGCGCCCTACTAAAGGACCCACTTGAAAATAGCCCTCAACAGCCTGCAATATTTCAGACACTTCAGCCATTCGTCCAGAACCAAACTCACCACAAGCCATTTCACCCACATTCGGACCAATCACTTGAGCACCATCTTTTTTTATTAGCAGCAAATTTCGCTGGGTAGCCTGATGATCCCACATCCGCACATTCATCGAGGGTGCAACCATCACAGGAGTATCCGTAGCCAACAACAGAGTTGAAGCCAAATCATCCGCAACACCGTGAGCCATCTTAGCCATGAGATTTGCTGTTGCCGGAACTACTAATATCAAGTCAGCGGAGCGAGAGAGTTCTATATGGCCCATTTCTGATTCATCAGTCAGATCAAACAATTCAGTATAAACTTTTGAACAAGCCAAAGCGGCAATCGAGAGGGGCGTGACAAATTGAGCCCCAGATTGTGTCAGAATAGGAATTACTTGCGCACCATTTTGGGAGAGCTTACGGATCAAGTCAGGGGCTTTAACTGCAGAGATGCCGCCAGAGATGATCAAGATTATCTTTTTTCCGTCCATGAGCAACAGTTACGCAGGCAGGCGCGCCTCTGCAAGACCCAGCGCAACCAATCATCTACTGAAAAAACGCACTAGCCTCTGGGGCTTGATCTTCCAAACTCAACCTCATTTTTTTAAAAGCTGCAGCTTCCACCTGTCTAATCCGTTCTTTTGACAAACCCAATTCGGTGCCCAGACTTTCCAAAGTGCGCGGAAGCTCAACCAGTTTTCGTTCTTTAACTATATATCGTTCTCTATCATTCAACACACTCATCGCCTGCGCAAGCCAGGTACGCAGTGCCGCTTGATCATGATCTACTTCCACTATTTCGGCGGCTTGAGGGCTGTCATCTTCCAACGCATCAATCCATTCGCGCCCTTCATCTTCAGTTGATTGTGTCGCATTAAGCGAAAAATCTGAACCGGACAGCCGCCCATCCATCATCTGCACATCATGCATTGGCACACCCAAATCTTGTGCTATCAGCTGTTGCAGTTGGTGACGGTCTAGCGTTTGGCCCGCATTATTGGCGTCACGTTCAATCCTTGCCTGAATCCTACGCATATTAAAGAATAACGATTTTTGAGGGCTCGTAGACCCAGTGCGCACCATGGACCAATTGCGCATTACATATTCCTGCACCGATGCTTTAATCCACCAAACTGCATACGTGGAAAACCTAACTCCGCGATCTGGATCAAATTTTTCAGCCGCTTTCATGAGGCCCAAACCTGCTTCTTGAATTAAATCCCCCATTGGCGCGCCATAGCGTTTAAATTTTGCGGCTTGCGATATCGCCAAGCGCATGTAAGCGTTGATTAAACGATGCAAACTTTCTTCACACCGCTCATCACGCCAAGCATATGCCAGCCTCAATTCCGTTTCAGCATCCAGCATTTCTGCCTTCATAGCAGTTCGCGGTAAAAAATTCTCTGTGCGTGCATCTAACGGCATGAATTCAACTCTCTGTCAGGGTTGCAGTAAGTATTGTTATGTATTTATTACGCATCTAAACTCAGTTTGGATCACCACGGAGAAGTTATGACTTCAAATCATACCACGGTACCATTTCGCTTTGTGCTAGGCGGTGCAAACTCAGGTAAATCTCAATTCGCAGAAACCCTGGTGTGCCAGTCGAAAAGGCCCCGCCGTTATATAGCAACAGCTCAGGCTTGGGACGACGAGATGCGGGAAAAGATTGTAGCACATCAAGTTCAGCGTGGACCTGGATGGACTACGGTAGAAGCTCCCCTCGATCTTATCAGCGCGCTTCTCTTGGCCAAGCCAAATGAAATCGTACTGTTGGATTGCGTTACCCTTTGGCTCACAAACTTGATGATTGCTGAGCAAGACATCTACCAAGCTTCAAAATCACTTTGTCTAGCACTGACCCAAGCTACCTGCCCAATAGTCGTGGTCAGCAATGAAGTCGGCCAAGGCATTACACCCGACAATTCTATGGCACGAGCTTTTGTAAAACATCAAGGTAATCTGAACCAAGCCTTGGCAGCCGCAGCTTTAGAGGTATTTTTTGTCACCGCAGGCCTACCGCGGAAGATTAAAGGTACAAAGTGACAGATTGGTATTGGATCAGACACGGTCCCACTCACGAACAAAGTTTTGTCGGATGGCGCGATGTACCAGCGGATCTTTCCAACCAGAACCTGATTGACAAGGTGGCTAACTTCCTGCCCAGAAATGCAGTCGTGGTGTCATCTGATTTAAGCCGCTCGATAACCACTGCGGATGCATTGGCCAATGGCCGCTTCAGATTGGTGAATGAACCTAATCTGCGAGAGTTTAATTTTGGAGATTGGGATGGTAAGCACTGGACAGATGTAGCAGAAAGCGACCCAAAATTAAGTCGTGATTATTGGGAAAATCCGGGTAATGTCATGGCCCCAAATGGTGAAAGCTGGAACAT
>JAVLEV010000065.1:7253-9728 GCA_031920365.1 Planktomarina sp.
CTCGAAAAGCCGCTGCAGCTGCCCAGCCTGCAAATATAGCGATTGCTAACGACAAGAGGCCGTAAATCACAGGACTCTGGTGGGCTAGGTTGTATAGCCACCGTTCAATCCCAACTTTACGTACATCAATCGCAGTTTGGTGTTGAGAAACAACCTCCCCATCATTCATCAAAAAAATACGCGCTGTGTATGCGCCTTCCACTAGATTTGCTGGCAAGGTCACAGAAGCTGAAAACAATGTTTGGTTTTGCAGTGTTACTGCTCCTGTCAAGGTTTGATAAAGCCCCTCATTTTCACGGATGCGCACTACAGCTTCAGTAAACTCTTCCGGGTTCTCTAATTTTGCTGGCCCATTAACGGCACGTATCATTTGCTGGACCGATATCTGGTGCCAAAGGTCCGAGGCTTGACTTACCACTTCATTAAATGGCCCTGACGTCGCCACAGCATAAAAATTAGGCGCGAGATCAACCTCAAGTGCGTCCACATTTACCCAAATACCAAACCGCTTTTCTTTGCGGCGAACAGTTACAGGCAAGCGCGGGCTGGCAATCGTAATAACAACGTCCAATTCTCCCTCTGAGCTCGCCTCATTTTGGTGCCTAAGTGCCCCAAAAATTAAAATTTCAGAACCATCAAAAAATGCCGTTATACCAATTTCTTGTTTAGAAAGCCCCAATACAATTTCTTGGCTAGAAGCAGCCCCGACACATGAAATAATAGTGATCAGAAAATATGCAAACAAAGAGCGCATCAATGGCCCCCCGCAGAGCCAAGGCTAAAAAGCTCGGAGGGTTGAACAATAAGATCAAATGCAAGCTTGGCACAAACTAATAAAACCATGAGTGACAATAAAATTCGTAACTGTTCAGCTTTGAGCTTTGCGCCAAGCATAGTCCCAAATTGCGCACCAATTACCCCCCCAACCAGTAGAAGAACGGCTAAAACTATGTCTACGGTATAATTAGTGGTCGCGTGTAGCATTGTAGTGAAAGCAGTCACAAAGATAATTTGAAATAGTGAGGTACCGACAACTACTTTGGTGGGCATGCCTAGAAGGTAAATCATAGCGGGAACCATAATAAAACCGCCTCCGACGCCCATGATAGCAGCCAAAATACCAACTAAAATACCAATCAATACCGGTGGAATGGCTGATATATAAAGGCCAGAAACTTGAAAGCGGGTTTTTAATGGTAAGGCATGAATCCAAGTACGTTTTTTGCGTGGTTTTGATACCAGAATCTGCTTTGACTTACGCAAAGTTCGCAGGCTTTCAGTAAACATCAAACTTCCCACAATACCAAGAAACACGACGTAGCAAAGTTTTACAAGTAAATCGACCTGGCCTAAGCTTTTTAGGTAGTTAAAAATAAACACACCAACGCCAGCACCAATCAAACCACCTACCAGCAGCACACCTCCCATTTTGAAGTCGACATTTCGTCTTTTAACATGAGCCAATACACCCGAAAAAGATGATGCAACTATCTGGTTAGCTTCAGTGGCCACAGCCACAGCGGGCGGTATACCGATGAAGAACAAAAGCGGGGTCATCAAAAAGCCACCGCCAACACCAAACATCCCAGATAACACACCAACTAAGCCACCAAGACCCAAAAGGACAAAGGCGTTTACCGAAACTTCAGCAATAGGCAGATAGATGTACATAGGGCCGCATAGCCTCATCACTACATTCCGGCAAGAGCTCTCGAAAAATTCCTTCGAATTCACTACTAAAAAGTTCTTTTGGCCCTATCTGGAAGATTTTTTGGCCTTATTTTTCCTTGATGTAAGGTACACCGCCAGAGCGTGGGGGAATCGCTTTACCAACAAACCCTGCCAAAACTACGACTGTTAAGATGTATGGAAGTGATTGGATGAAAACAACTGGAATCTTAATTTGTGTATTCAAACCAGCACCCCAAGCGCTAATCACGATCAAAAGAGACACAAATGCCACCCCAACACCAAGCCCGCCAAGTACAACTTTATCCAAGAGATCTTTGCGCCAAACATAACCCATCAATGCAAGGGCAGTCACTAGAAGGACACCACTCAAAGACCATGCTGGCAATAAAATATTCTGAAAACGGTTATCAATTGCAAAGAAAAAACCAAACAACAGACAGGCTCCCAACGCATACCAAGGGCGCCACTTTGCGAAGATTAACGCTGCCAGGGCAATGAACCCACGTCCAGCGGACATATCTTTCGTGAAATTAGCTTGTAAAGCCGTGGCAATATACGCTCCTGCGATACCACATAATACTCCACAAATCACGACAGCCGCATAGCGCATCCCAACAACAGAAATTCCAGCTGTATCAACAGCCGCTGGGTTCTCTCCCACTGCCCGCAGTCGCAGTCCAAAGCGTGTTTTATACAGTACAAACCATGACAGCGGAACGGTGCACAAAGCTACATAAACTAGAAGAGAATGGCCAGATAATAGCTCAGAGTATAACTGCATGA
>JAVLEV010000065.1:9828-10929 GCA_031920365.1 Planktomarina sp.
GCGGCGAGTATCTTACCTTCAAGCCCAATATCAAAAATTCCAGCGCGTTCTGAAAATAATCCGGCTAAACATGCTAACAATAGAGGCGTCGCCAAGCGCAGAGAACTATCAAGGACTTGAAGAAGAGTAAGGAAATCCATATTTTTACCTTCTCCATAAAGCTAAAAATAGCTGTTCAAGTGGGGCACGAACCATCATGGTCAGTGCTCCAGTAAATAGTATCACCAACGCTTGGATAACAATAATGAGCTCGCGTGGTATTTTAGTCCAGAGAGCTAGCTCAGCTCCACCTTGGTAAAGAAAGCCAAACAAGAGTGCGGCTAATAAAACGCCAAGTGGGTGGCTCCGGCCCATTAGTGCAACGGCAATCCCAATAAATCCAGCACCTTCTGTAAAGTTTAAAATAAGGCGCTCACTCTCACCTTGCGTCGTATTTATCGCCATTAATCCACAAAGTGCACCAGAAATCATCATAGTAATCATAATGATTTTGACTGAACCCACACCAGCGTAGCGAGCCGCTGGTCCAGACTTACCTAATGCACGGATCTCATAACCCAAGGGTGACCGCCAGATTAGGTACCAAACGGCGACGCAGGCTAACAGCGCAATAAAAAAACTTACGTTAGCAGGGGCAGATCGGAACATTTTTTCGAAACCCAAAAGCTGGGCCATATCTTCAAATGTCGGCAGGTGAGTGCTTGCGGGGAAGTTTGCTGTTGCTGGATCCATACTGCCTTTAGGCTTGAGAGCGCCAACAAGGAAAAAGTTCAGAACGCCCGCAGCAATAAAATTAAACATAATGGTAGTAATTACAATGTGGCTACCTCTCTTGGCTTGCAGGTATGCAGGTAAACCAGCCCAAATCATCCCAAATACAGCTGCACCTACTGATGCGCCAACAATAGCTAGGCTCCAATGTGGCCAAGGAATGAAAAGACAAACAAGGGATACTCCTAAACCACCCATCATTGCTTGGCCCTCACCCCCAATGTTAAATAATGAGGCATGAAAAGCGATTGAAACAGCTAGCCCAGTAAAAATAAAATTCGTAGTGTAGTAAAGCATGTAACCCCAGCCGGCTGAACGCAACAAAGTACC
>JAVLEV010000066.1:0-7814 GCA_031920365.1 Planktomarina sp.
TAGGCATTCATTGTCCAGCTGTAGCCAGAAGACGTACTCACAACATCAAACATTGCCTGGCGATCTAGTCCAAGTTTGTCGGCTAGTGCAAACGCTTCGCAGGTGCCTATCATAGTAATTCCTAGGATCATATTATTGCAAATCTTGGCCGCTTGGCCATTGCCTGCAGTTCCACAATGCACCGATTTCTGCCCCATAGTCTCAAATAGAGGGCCAGCCATTGTGAAAGCTTGATCCGTTCCTCCGACCATAAATGTGAGCGTACCGGCTGTAGCCCCCCCAACCCCACCAGAGACCGGCGCATCAAGAAAGCTTATCCCATAATCTTGTGCGAGTTGATCGATCGTCTGCGCTGATGCCACGTCAATGGTTGAGCAATCCAGCAGAACTGCGCCTTTAGCCATGATAGGTAAAATGTCTCTGGCTACTGAGTGGGCAATCACACCGTTGGGCAGCATGGTAATCACTACATCTGCGCCGCTTGCGGCATCTTGGGCAGTCTGTGCTTGGATCACGCCGGTGGGGACTACACTTATGGTGTCAAAGCCCAGAACTTCATGGCCCGCATTGGCTAGATTACTGGCCATGGGCGCGCCCATATTTCCAAGTCCTACAAATCCAATTTTCATTTTATGTCTCCGTAAGGTCTAGGGAATCGGGCCCAAGCGGGCGTAGCATGGCACTGGCAGCAGACGTCAAGGGTTCTGTTAAGGCGTGCTGCCATTTTGGTGTTCTATCCTTGTCGATCACCAAGGCGCGAATGCCCTCGATGAAATCTCCGTGCTCAGCAGACCTATAAGTGAAACGATATTCAATCTCTAAAGCGGGCACGATATCATCTAATTCTCTGACGCGATGTATCATCTCAACGGTAGCAGCCATAGCTAAAGGACTGGATTTTGAAAGCTTTTCAAGGGTTTCAATTGCAAATTTTCCGCCAGTATGATGCAGATTTATGACGATATCAGAAAAATCTCCACTACAAAAATTTTTATTGATGTCTGCCTCAATGTCTAAAAGTGGCGCAGGTCCAGGATCCACGGCTGCCTTTTGGAGCGCCTCAGTTGTGCCTGTATCACATAGGGCTTTGATCACATTGGGCCATTGATCGCGTGGGATATAGTGATCCGCAAAGCCCATAAAGATGGCATCTTCTGGCCCCATTCTGCTAGTAGTGGTGCCTAAGTATTCGCCAAACCGGCCAGGTGAACGGGCCAAAAGAAGCGAGCCCCCCACATCTGGGACTAAACCAATGCCACATTCAGGCATAGAAATTTTACTATTTTCGCAGACTACCCGATTCGAAACATGGCACCCTAGTCCCACACCGCCACCCATGGTGAAGCCATGCAAGAAGCTCACAATAGGTTTGGGGTTAGCTGCTAGTTTTGCGTTTAGGCGGTATTCATCAGTCCAAAACTTTCGTCCATAGTCAAAATTACCGGCTTTAGCCGTTTCGTACATTACTATAATGTCACCACCGGAGCAAAAAGCGCGATCGCCGGCCGCATCTAGTATTATTAAGTTAACCTTTGGGTCTACTTCCCAACAGTCCAGCGCAGACTCAATCTCAAGGCACATTTCATAGGTTAGAGCATTCAGAGCTTTGGTTCGGTTTAAGGTAATTCGGCCTGCATGGCCTTCAACCCGGACTATTAAGTCGCTCATGCATTTAAACCCCGGGCTATAATCACCTGCATAATTTCATTAGTACCCTCTAAAATTTGATGAACCCGCAAATCACGCACAACTTTTTCAATGCCATAGTCGGCTAAATACCCGTATCCACCATGTAACTGAAGACAATCATTAGCAACTTTACTGCCCATGTCTGTTACTAATTTCTTTGCCATAGCGCAGAATTGCGTAGCGTCAGGTGCGCCGTTATCAAGTTTCCAAGCTGCTTGACGCAGAAAAGTACGGCCAGACTGTAGTTCAATCTCCATATCAGCCAAGCGAAACTGAAGTGCTTGAAATTGATCAATGGACTTTCCGAAGGCCTTACGTTCAGCCATATACGTTCGGGTCTGTGTAAACGCTTGTTGAGCGGCCCCAAGGGAACAGGCTGCGATGTTGAGCCGCCCACCATCAAGCCCAGCCATTGCATAGGAAAAGCCATAGCCTTCATCCCCCAAAAGGTTCTCAATTGGGATTTTACATTCATCTAGTTGTACCTGCCGCGTGGGTTGGGAACGCCAGCCCATCTTTTCTTCCAAGCCCCCAAAGGAGAGCCCCTCTGCACCATCCTCGACTATCAAAGCAGTGATGCCCCTGGGGCTATTATCCCCAGTGCGCGACATAATGATGTAGGCGTCGGAGTAGCCGCCTCCTGAGATAAAGGCTTTGGTGCCTGTGAGACTATAATTTGTGTTAGATTTAACAGCTTTGGTTTTTAAGGCAGCTGCATCTGAGCCTGTATCAGGCTCGGTCAAGCAGTAAGAGAAGAACATCTCCATGCTCAGCACTCGTGGTAGATACTTCGCCTGCAGTTCATCTGATCCAAATTTGTCAATCATTGCTGCGCACATGTTATGGATCGACAGAAAGGCTGCCACAGAGGGGCAAGCCATGGAAAGAGCCTCGAACACTAATGTAGCATCCAAACGTGTTAGGCCTGAGCCTCCGCTTTGCTCTCTCACATAAAGACCACCAAAGCCCAGCTCAGCGAGTTGTGGCCAAAGAGTTTTAGGAATTTCACCTGCAGCTTCCCATTCGCGAGCAAATGGTGCTATGTGAGTCGTGCCAAAATCTTTTGCCATATCAAATATGGCGGTCTGTTCCTCGGAGAGTGCGAAATCCATGAGAAGGTCCTCTGGTTGAGTATGTATAGAATAAACCAAATCCTAACATAGGAAACTAGTTTTTTAGGCCTAGCATGTAATGATCGAGGCCCTTTGGGGCCCCGAAATTTACTTTAAGTATTGCTTACTCCATTATTGGAATGCTGAATTCGCCACCTTCTTTCAGGCCTGACGGCCAGCGGGCGGTCACGGTTTTTGTACGCGTGTAAAATTTAAACGCGTCCGGTCCATGTTGGTTAAGATCCCCAAATACCGATTTTTTCCAACCACCAAAGGTATGATAAGCCAATGGCACTGGAATAGGGACATTAATTCCGATCATACCGACGTTGACACGGTTAGCAAAATCACGGGCGGTATCCCCATCGCGGGTAAATATTGCCGTTCCGTTTCCATATTCATGATCCATGGCAAGACCCAGTGCCTCCTCATAAGATTGCGCGCGTACAGTGGATAGGACAGGGCCAAAGATTTCATACTTATAGATATCCATATCTTTAGTAACGTTATCAAAAAGATGTGCACCGACAAAAAATCCGTCTTCATAGCCTTGGAGGTTGAAATTACGACCATCCACCACTAGCTTTGCGCCTTGATCGATACCAGTTTGCACCAAGCGCTCAATGTTAGCTTTGGCTGCGGCGGTGACCACGGGACCGTAGTCTACATCACTGCCCGCTGTGTAGGGGCCAACCTTAAGTGCTTCCACGCGTGGAATAAGTTTTTCCATTAATCGATCTGCTGTATCGTCGCCTACGGGTACAGCCACTGAGATAGCCATGCAGCGTTCTCCAGCAGCGCCGTAACCCGCGCCCAGAAGAGCGTCAGCGGCTTGATCCATGTCTGCGTCGGGCATGATTATCATATGGTTTTTAGCACCACCAAAACACTGGACGCGTTTGCCTTCAGCGCAGCCTGTCGCATAGATATATTCAGCAATAGGCGTAGAACCGACGAAGCCGATTGATTGGATAACATCGTGATGCAAAATTGCATCGACAGCTTCCTTATCACCATTCACAACCTGCAAAATCCCCTTAGGTAGGCCAGCTTCTTCGAACAATTCAGCAAGCATCAAAGGCACTGATGGATCACGCTCAGATGGCTTAAGGATAAACGCATTGCCACAAGCGATTGCAGGAGCAAACATCCACATTGGGATCATAGCCGGAAAATTAAAAGGCGTGATGCCAGCAGTCACGCCCAAGGCTTGACGCATAGAGTACATGTCGATGCCTGGGCCTGCGCTGTCTGTATATTCACCCTTCAACAATTGTGGTGCACCTATGCAATACTCGACAACTTCCAAGCCGCGAATAACGTCGCCCTTGGCGTCGGGGATAGTTTTACCATGCTCGCGGCTGAGCGCTTCGGCTAATTTATCCATATCACGATTTAAAAGATCAACGAATTTCATCAGTACACGGGCCCGGCGCTGTGGATTTACGGCAGCCCAAGTTAGTTGTGCTGCACTTGCAAACGCAATGGCGTGGTCCATTTCCATAGCATTGGCTAATGGTACAGTTGCTTGTATCTCGCCGGTGGCTGGATTGAAAACATTGGCGAAACGGCCAGATGTGCCTTTTACATGCTCGCCGTTGATATAGTGGGTCAGTTCTTGCATCGAGTAGCTCCTTTGGTTTTAAGCAACTTAGTCTTGCATTTATGTAAATAAAAGAGATAAAAATCCAAAATCATATTGCAAAAATGTGGGGACAGTATGGAGAACTGGGATGATCTACGTATTTTTCTTGCAGTAGCGCAAGAGGGCAGCCTGACTGTTGCCGCTCAGGTACTAAAAGTTGACCCTGCAACGGTTAGCCGGCGAATAACCCGGCTGGAGATGGCTCATGCCACGCCGCTGTTTTCAAAATCTCCTAAAGGTTATGAGTTAACAGAGGCTGGTCATGGTCTGGCTGCGCATGTCGATGAAGCACAATCATCATTGAACGCTGGCCTAGGAGCCCTGCGGGGCGACGGAGAAGGTTTAACTGGGCAAATTAGGATAGGAGCCCCAGATGGCTGCGCCAATTTCTTGTTGCCGCAGGTCTGTGACAAAATTACTAAGGATTATCCTGATCTAGATATTCAGATTGTCGCCCTTCCAAGAGTTTTTAACCTAACACGGCGGGAAGCGGATATGGCCATCGGCGTGAGCCGGCCCACCGCAGGACGTCTGATTGTACAAAAAATTGTTGATTACCGTCTGCATTTAGCAGCATCGGTTCGGTTTTGGGTTAAATTTCAGGAGCCCAAGGTATTAAATGATCTGCGGGGATTGCCGACGGTGGGCTATATACAGGATATGATATTTGACAAAGAGTTGGATTATCTGGAGCCACTAGGAGTGCGAAGGGTGCAATTAGCCTCCAATTCTATTTCTGTGCAAATGAATTTGCTTCGCCAAGGAGCAGGTGTTGGCATCGTCCATGATTTCGCCCTGCCGTTCGCCCCCGAATTGCGGCGTATTTTGGTGGATCAGTTGGCTTTGACGCGAAGTTTTTTTCTTATCCGTTCTGCTGATGATAGTCGCAACCGGCGCTTAAACCTGTTCTCGGAAGCATTATTGGCTGGAATTCGCGCTGAGGTTTCCCGATTGGAAGCTCTGGCTGAAGTTTAATCCAGGGGTTATTTTAAATTTCACGCTGTCAACTACTTGCAATTTTCATAAAATATAGGTTGGTTGTGCACTAAATCGGAGAACATCAGATGCGCGTAGGCCTATATCCCGGGACATTCGACCCAATCACACACGGTCATATGGACATTATAAGTCGTGGATGTGCTTTGGTAGATCGTTTGGTGATAGGTGTGGCTGTTAATCGTGATAAAAGTCCTTTGTTTGATTTGGATGAACGGGTGGCTATGATTGAGGCAGAGGCGCGGTTGTTGAACGTGCAAACTGGAACTGAGATAGTGGTGCATCCGTTTGAGAACCTGTTGATAGATTGCGCACGTGATGTCGGTGCTAGTATTATTTTACGTGGTCTTCGTGCTGTGGCAGACTTCGAGTATGAATATCAAATGGTTGGGATGAATCGTCAGCTAGATTCCAGTATAGAAACTGTGTTTTTAATGGCTGAGGCGCAGCATCAGGCTATTGCATCAAAGCTGGTTAAAGAAATATGTAGGTTAAGGGGGGATGTGTCAAAATTTGTTACCCCAGCTGTAGAAGTAGCTTTAAAAAAACGGTTAAATACTTAAATCAATTTCCCCATAGCAACTGCCGTGTCCGCCATGCGGTTTGAGAACGCCCATTCATTGTCATACCATGACAATACGCGGACCATGTCGCCGTCCATAATCAATGTCTGATCTGCATGAAAAACTGACGAATGCGGATCATGGTTAAAGTCACAGGAGACTAGTGGCTGGTCAATAACGTCCAATATACCTTTTAATGGCCCCGCGGCTGCAGCCTGCATCATTGCAGTAATCTCAGCTATATCTGTATGACGGCCTGCCTCGAAGGTGAGATCCACAGCGGATACATTCGGGGTTGGCACACGCATTGCTACCCCGTCCAACTTACCGTTTAGCTCAGGGAGGACCAGACCTACGGCCTTAGCGGCCCCAGTGGTTGTTGGGATCATCGACAGTGCGGCAGCACGCCCACGGTACAGATCGCTATGGGTACGGTCCAATGTTGGTTGATCGCCTGTATAGCTGTGGATTGTTGTCATTAAACCACGTTTTATACCAATATTTTCATGCAGTACTTTAGCAATTGGCGCCAAGCAGTTCGTTGTACAGGACGCGTTTGAAACAATTATATCTTTTGAGGTTAAAGTATTATGATTAACACCATAAACAATTGTTTTATCGGCACCTTTGCCTGGGGATGAGATTAAAACTCGTGAAGAACCATTGTCGAGATAGGCCTGACAGTCAGCTTTAGATGTGAAAATTCCAGTACATTCCATTACAACATCAACGTCGAACCAAGGCAGCTCAGCAGGACTGCGCATTGCCGTGACACGAATTGGACCTTTGCCCACGTCAATATAGTCTTCCCCGACGGTCACGGTTGCTTGGAAGCGGCCATGTACAGAATCATACTTCAGTAAATGCGCATTATTTTTTACCGAACCTAGATCATTGATTGCAATCACTTCGATGTCTGTGCGGGCGGACTCTATTATTGCTCGGAGTACATTTCGACCAATACGGCCAAATCCATTAATTGCAACTTTCAGTGTCATATTACCGCCCCAAGCTATTATTTGATAGCGCTAACATCATGATTCAGAACAAAAGTCAATAATGCAGAATAACTCTTGCTGTTGAAAAGTCTTATAAAATAAAGAATTTTGCAATCGTTAGGTGATATCGCAGTAGCCATATAATGATAAATTAGCTGCCGCCAAAGCAAGCTTCGAAATCTCTACGACAAAAGATGACTTTTTCTGGCCTCTAAAAATTATGTTAGCCGACCCATTTTTACCGCTAAATCGGCCATCCTGACTGAAAAACCCCATTCATTATCATACCAGGCCAAAACACGGACTGTGGTACCGCCAACTACTTTGGTCTGTTCAGGAGCAAAAATTGATGAATGTGTAGTATGATTAAAGTCGATAGAAACCTTAGGTGCAGGATCATAGGCCAAGATGCCTTTCATTGTCCCAGCAGCTGCGGCTGAGGCCACCGCGTTTACTTCTTTAACCGTAACTGGGCGAGAAGCTTCAAAGGTTAGATCCACGCAAGAAACATTTGGGGTAGGTACACGAATAGCCGAGCCATCAAGTCTACCAGCCATTTCAGGCAATACTTCGCCCAAGGCTTTGGCTGCTCCTGTAGAGGTA
Organism: Planktomarina sp.; assembly: GCA_031920365.1. GTDB lineage: Bacteria > Pseudomonadota > Alphaproteobacteria > Rhodobacterales > Rhodobacteraceae > Planktomarina. The sequence goes on from JAVLEV010000066.1 coordinate 7,607, forward strand.
GGGATCAAGGCCATGGCAGCTGCTCTGGCGCGATACAGGTCACTGTGGCGGCGGTCCAAGGTGGGCTGATCGCCGGTATAGCTATGTATTGTAGTCATAATCCCACGTTCGATACCAATGGCGTTATTTAGGGCTTTGACCAGCGGAGCTAAACAATTAGTTGTGCAAGATCCGTTTGATATGATTGTATCACTTGCCAGAAGCATTT
>JAVLEV010000066.1:7914-10747 GCA_031920365.1 Planktomarina sp.
GCTGTCGTAACGCATCAAGTGGGCGCTAGTTTCCAAAGGCCCTGTGGCGTTGACCTTTACAACCTCTATATCTGAACGCTTGCTTTCCACGATGTGAGCTAGAATACAGCGACCTATTCTGCCAAAACCATTTATACCAATTTTTACAGTCAAAATGAAATTCCCTTAAATCCTCAAAATTTAGTAACAAGGAAAAAATATTAAATAAAGTTTAAATATTATAGTATTTCAATATGTTAGCGTAAACATTTCTGTTAGCGATAACGGATGTCTGTAACATCCAAATTCGATTGACTGAGCTGATAATAAAGGCCACGACAAAGTCGCAGCCTCAGTAAATTTATAGTAGAAATTTAACTTTTGCGACGATCGCTTCACGGGTGATTCCAAATTCTTGGTATAGGCGTTCTGCTGGGGCGGATGCACCAAAGCCGTGCATTCCGATAAAGCCGGCCTTAACTTCACGTCCACGCTCGCCTAGAAGCCATTGGTCCCAGCCCATGCGTACTGCCGCTTCCACGGCTACACGCACAGGGCCTCCAGGCAAAATACGCTTGCGATAGGAAGCATCTTGCTGCGCAAATAATTCCATACACGGCATCGAAACAACTCGAGTTCCAATTCCTTCAGTCTGGAGTATTTCACGCGCCTGCATGGCCAGTGAAACCTCTGTACCTGTAGCCATCAAAATTACCTTACGCTTGCCGACAGATTCTGCCAAAATATAAGCGCCGCGTGCGCTGAGGTTGGTGGTTTTATACTCGGTGCGCACCGCTGGAACACCTTGGCGCGACAGAGCCATTACTGTCGGGGTGTTGGCTTGGCTAAAAGCCACTTCCCAAGCTTCGGCCGTTTCTGTGACGTCTGCTGGTCGAAATACTAATGTGTTTGGGGTAGACCGCGAAATAGCCAGGTGTTCTACCGGTTGGTGAGTTGGGCCATCTTCGCCGAGTCCGATGGAGTCATGTGTCATTACATAAACTGTGGGTACACCCATTAAGGCTGAAAGCCGCATTGCGCCACGCGCATAATCGGTAAAACACATAAATGTACCACCATACGGACGAAGGCCACCGTGCAACGCAATACCATTTAGGGCCGCAGCCATGCCATGTTCACGAATACCAAAATATATATACCTGCCGTTGCGATTTTCTGGGTTAAAAACTCCCATATCATCTGTCTTAGTATTGTTCGACCCGGTCAAATCAGCGGAGCCACCCACTGTTTCCGTCATCACGGGGTTGACTACTTTTAAAGTATTCTCAGATGCCGTACGAGTAGCAACTTTTGGAAGTGTTTTTGCCGCATCTTTTTTTATTGCACGGATTACGGAGCCAAGCTTTTTGGGCGCTGTACCTGCGAGGGCCCGGTCGAATTGACTTTGGTGTGCATCTGATAGGTCAGAAAAACGTTCTTCCCAATTTGCTCGTTCTGCCGCCCCTCGCACTCCGATTTTTTCCCATGCTAATTTGATATCAGTAGGAATTTGAAAGGCACCGTGTTTCCAGCCGTAGGCAGCCTTCGCATCAGCTAGTTGCGTAGCATCAGTTAAAGCGCCATGCCCTTTTGATGTATCTTGAGCAGCATGCCCCAAGGCTATATGAGTTTTGCATCCAATCATTGAGGGTTTTTTGCTTTTTCGAGCTGCTGTCAGAGCTGCGTCAATTGCTTCTGGATCATGACCATCAATGGCTTGCACATGCCAGCCGGAGGCTTCAAAACGCTGAATTTGATTTGTACGATCTGATAACTCCACTGTGCCATCGATAGTGATATTGTTATCATCCCATAGGACAATAAGTTTTCCAAGTTCATACCGCCCGGCCAGGCCAATTGCTTCTTGGCTTATTCCTTCCATCAAACACCCATCACCAGCGATGACGTAGGTGTTATGGCTCTGAATCTTTTCACCATAGGTGGCTCGCAAAATTTCTTCTGCAATTGCGAACCCCACAGAATTTGCGAGCCCTTGGCCCAGTGGACCAGTTGTGGTTTCAATACCGGTAGCGTGACCATATTCGGGGTGGCCGGCCGTTTTTGCTCCCCACTGGCGGAAATTTTTAATTTCGTGGAGCGTCATGTCGGAGTAGCCTGTAAGATGGAGAAGTGAATAAAGCAACATCGAGCCGTGACCCGCAGACAAAATGAACCTGTCACGATCTGGCCAATTTGGTGCTGAAGAATCAAATTTCAAGTGGTTCTCAAATAAAACTGTAGCTACATCGGCCATGCCCATTGCCATGCCAGAGTGGCCAGAGTTTGCAGCCGCGACGGCATCTAGTGTCAATGCTCGAATTGCAGTGGCTTTTTTCCAGTGTTCAGGGTGCTTGGAGGCGAGAGCTTTGAGATCCACAGATATAACCTTTTATTTGCGTTAATATTGATGCTTCCTATCAAGTGAAGATGGAAGATCAAGTAAACTGACCTAATTAGTGTAAATTGTTTCACCATTGTGGTCTTGGACCTTAAGGCTAGTTTCACATATATTATCAATAATGACAGCCGATTCGAGTTTTGAGCCTTTTGAACACAGTGGTAGTTAGAGGACTAGGTATGATTGATATTTCTACTTTGGAACAGCGGCTTGCAGTGGCATTACGGCGCATTTCCGTAGCCACTGAAGCGTTATCAATTGATTTGGATGTGGGTGATGTAACTTCAAGTGTGGACCCAATTCAGGCGGTTAACCCAAGCTCTAGTATCATAGCCGTAGGTGCAGAGTTAGATGAAGCTCAATCCTTCCTCACATCTGCAACCTTTAAAATCGTCGAACAAGACAAAAAAATTGCCGTGCTAAATCAGGCGCTTGAAGATTCTCGCGAAAACCTTG
>JAVLEV010000067.1:0-10589 GCA_031920365.1 Planktomarina sp.
TTTGAGGCTAGGTGCCATGGCTAGTGGCATTGATTTAGAACTGAACCAAAGACTTTTAATCTTATACTGGCTTATACTGGCTTATGCAGTGATGTCTGCATCCGCCGTTTATCGCCTATAATATAGTACTTTCAACTTGATGAAGAATAACCAATAGTCAATTCTACGGCGGCTTAGCTTTTTTACAAAAGCCATAGGTTATTTAAACTTATCAAAAAGTATTTGCATTGGGTTCCGTGTCACCTCTTCAATTTGTGCCTGACTTGTAATGGTTGTGGGCCTCAGTTTTAGCGATTTGGATGATCGTGGTGGCGCCGTCTGCAGAGCTACCGTGTTCATGAATTTTGACTCGTCACCAAGTGCTAAATACGTGGCGCCGTCGCTAATGCCATTGAGTAATTTGGCAAGCCAGTCTTGATCTGCCTTGGCGAAGTCACGCAACACGAAGCCGGCTACCGCATCCTTATGGCCGGGGTGGCCTATTCCCAAGCGTATGCGGGCATAGTCTGCCCCTAGGTGCGCGCTGATGGAGCGCAAGCCATTATGCCCAGCATGGCCACCGCCCTTTTTGAGACGCATTTTGCCTGGGGCAAGGTCTAACTCATCATGAAACACCATGATTTCTTCTAGGGGAATCTTATGAAACCTTACTGTTTCGCCAACTGATTGGCCTGATAGGTTCATAAAGGTAGACGGTTTGAGCAGAAAGACTTTGGTACCGCCTAATTTTCCTTCGCAAACTTGACCTTGAAACTTGCTACGCCAAGGCCCAAATGCATAATCTTCAGAAATTCTATCCAGCGCCATAAAGCCAATATTATGGCGATTCTGCGCATATTTCGTACCGGGATTTCCAAGGCCTACAAATAGTTTCATTTAATTAGGTTATCCTGACACGTGATGAGTTAAAAGTCATTTGCGCGCAAAATAAAGTATCTAAAAATAAAAACCCCACCACTTCTGGCAGGGTTTATAAATTTTTTGAACTACAGTCTGAAGATTACTCTTCTGCTGCTGCCTCTTCCACGACTTCTGCTCCGTCTCCGTCTTCATTCTCAGAAGAACGCAGACCAGATGGGGCTGCTATATTTGCAATCACGAAGTCACGATCAATAGTAGCCTTTGAACCCTCAGGAATTGTAACCGAAGAAATTGTAATCACGTCGCCAACTTCTAAGCCAGCCAAATCAATTTGGATTTTCTCTGGGATGTCACCGGCTGTCACAACTAGTTCAATTTCTGGACGAACCAAACTCAGCACACCACCTTTTTTAAGGCCTGGGCATGTTTCTTCATTCAAAAATTCAATCGGGATAAACAAATTAATCTGTGTCGTCCTGCGCAACCGCATCAGGTCGAGGTGTGTTGGAAGGTCTTTGACTGTATCTCGCTGCACATCGCGGCAAATTACTCGTACGTCATCATGCCCCTCAACCTTGAGGTTGAATAGTGTCGATTTAAATCGACCAGCTTTTAACAGCTGAAACAATTTGTTAAACGGGATATTAATTGGGAGTGGGTCTGTATCGCCACCAAATACGATGCCTGGTACGTTGCCATCGCGGCGAGATTGACGAGCGGCCCCCTTGCCTGTCCCCGTCCGTACCGAAGCGTTTAGATCTGGGATCTGTCCTGCCATGGTTATATTCCTTAAAATGGGGGGGCATCCTCCAAGGGTGTATGCCCCGTTGAAGTGGGCCGTATAAGGCCATAGTGCCCAAATGGGAAGCCCTTGCGTACTTTGTTTCTTGCAAGAGTGGCAACAGTGTGGAATCAAAAGGCAATGTATGTTCTTCAAGCATTATTTCTGTCTCGACGCCCAGCTATTGCTTTTGTAGTTGTAGGGTTGTTTTGGGGTTGTTTTGCGGCCTACGTACCAGAGGTTAAAACACGCATTGGGGTAAGTGATGCCAACTTTGGGTTGTTGTTACTATGTAATGCGGTTGGCTTGGTGAGCGCCATGTTTTTAGCGCCACGGTTAGACCGTATATTAGGCGCACGCGGCATGCAGGTAAGTAGTATTTTATTTGCTTTCACCTTTTTGCTGCCGGGATTTGCGCCCAACGTCCTGACCTTTGGTATATCGATGGCTATCGTTGGGGCGGCCTCGGGGCTAGCAGATGTGCTGATGAATGCAAGGGTAAGCGAGCTGGAGCAGCTCCACTGTCGGCCTTTGATGAATGCAAACCATGCAATGTTTTCCGTTGGCTATGCAGCATCAGCCTTTGCTAGTGGCTTTGCTCGGGAGGCATACATACAGCCTGGATTAGCTTTTTTTTATGTGGCCTTGATTGTTTTGGTCCTTTCAATTTTTTTATATATGCCAGTTAGGGATAATCCCACCTTAGGTCCGGGTGCAGTGGACTATCCTTTTTGGCCGATAGTAATCTGTGGCCTTATTGTTTTGGTAGCCTTTATGGTCGAGGCAACAGTAGAAACATGGTCTGCACTGCACATTGAGCGCACCCTGCATGGTGGCGCAGCTGAGGGGGCCCTGGGGCCTGCTGTGCTGGGTATTATGATGGCTGTGGGGCGATTCTCTGGTCAAGCTGTTTCACAATTATTTTCTGATACTAAGGTTATTATTTTTGCGACGCTGGTTGCCGCCTCCGGGGCGGTCGTAGCTGCTATGGCGCCCACACCGTATTGGGCGTATTTGGGTTTTGGAGTTTTGGGGCTTGGAGTGTCAGTGATTGGACCGCTTGGCCTGGCTTTGGTAGGACGTTCTGTGGATACTCATTTACGTACAGAAGCTATTTCCCGCGTGGCTGTAATGGGCTTCGCAGGATTTTTTCTTGCACCAACGCTAATGGGTCTGGTTTCCGAGTTTCATGGGCTTCGCGTGGCATTTCTTTGTGCGGCAGCGCTCTGCTTAACAGTTATACCGCTTACGTTTCTGGTGCGTAGGTTTTAATACTTTGCCAAAGTACTATTCACGAGCCTATTACGTCTAAGTGTCCGGCTACAATCTAGACCCAATGACCTTCAAAGTCATTTGGGATATACAGGATATCGCGATTGACTTTATTGATGTCGCGGTAACCGCAAAGTGCCATGGTTGTTTCCAGTTCCTTTTGCAAAACTTCCAAAGCAGCAGAAACGCCAGCCTCGCCCATAGCACCTAGACCATAAATATAAGATCTGCCAATCATAGTGCCTGTGGCACCAAGGGCTTTTGCTTTGAGAATGTCTTGGCCGCTGCGAATTCCGCCATCCATCCAAACTTCACATTTACCGTCTACTGCTTCCACAACTTTGGGCAACATTCGAATCGATGACAATGCTCCGTCTAGCTGGCGGCCGCCGTGGTTGGACACGACAATAGCATCAACTCCCAGTTTGGCCGCTATTTTTGCGTCCTTAGGGTCAAGAATGCCTTTGAGTATTACTTTTCCATCCCATTTTTTCATCAAAATTTCAATTTTTTTCCAATCCAGAGATTGGTCAAACTGCTCTGATGTCCAAGCACTGAGTGAGGTGTTGTCAGAGATTCCTTCGACATGTCCTACAATATTGCCGAAACCACGCCGTTTTGTACCTAACATCTCTAGGCCCCAACGCCATTTAGTAGCCAGGTTGGCGATTGTTTTGGGCGTCAGTTTTGGTGGCGCTGATAAGCCATTTTTTATGTCTTTATGGCGTTGGCCCAATAGTTGTAAATCCAGTGTAATTACTAAGGCAGAGCAATTGGCATCTTTTACCCGTTGAATGAGTCGATCAGTGTAGTCTTCATCAGTCAGAGTGTAGAGCTGAAACCAAAAGGGTGCATCTGATGCGGCGGCTACATCTTCGATCGAGCAGATGGACATAGTGGATAGTGTGTAAGGTACCCCAAATGCAGCAGCGGCCCTTGCTGCTTTAATTTCACCGTCTGCGCATTGCATGCCAGTTAGGCCAACGGGCGCAAGCGCAACAGGCATTGATACATTTTGACCAATCATCGTTGTTGCTGTTGTGCGGTTAGCCATGTCCACGGCCACACGTTGACGTAAACGCAGCTTGGAAAAATCAGAGACATTGTCGCGGAAGGTTTGCTCAGTCCAGCTGCCACTTTCGCAATAGTCGTAGAACATTTTTGGCACGCGGCGTGCGTAAATATCTTTCAGGTCTTGAATGGTGGTGATTACGGGCATAGCTTAACCTTTGTTTCAAATTGGTTACTTTTCAGTACCAACGTGTGAGCTTGAGGTAAAGATCAGGCATGCTGCCAGAGGCTAGCGTCAAGTAAATTTAAGGTCGCATGATTGCGATTGGGGTCTCCGTTATGCAGATTATAACTCTGCTAGAAGCACAAAGTTCTGCTTTCTGGCGCCGACCTATTTTTTTACTGTTTGTCATGTCGGCAGCTATGCCAATTGCATTTGCAACATGGAGCGCATTACTTAATAATTTTGTTGTTGAGGTTGCCGATTTTGATGGGGCAGATATTGGTATGTTGCATTCAGTGCGCGAGATCCCGGGCTTTTTGGCAGTGGGAGTTATTGCGTTAATTATTTTTGTGCGCGAGCAGGTTATTGGTCTTTTCGCACTGGTTTTACTCGGGGTTGCCACTGCGATGACTGGTTGGTTTCCGCAAATGGGGGGTATTTTGACCCTGACATTGCTATCCTCAATTGGCTTTCACTACTACGAAACGGTCAATCAATCTTTGCAATTACAGTGGATTCCAAAAGATAGCGCTCCACTAGTTCTGGGCTGGCTTCTGGCAATGGGTTCAGCGGCCTCTTTGGTAGCCTTTGGGGTGATTGTTGTGACTTGGGAGTGGCTTGAGTTAAGCTACAATGTTGCCTATATGGTGTCGGGGGCCACGACTGCTTCTATAGCTGTGGCTTGCATCATTATTTACCCACAATTTCAATCGCCTACGCCACAACATAAAACCATGATTTTGCGCAAACGCTATTGGCTTTATTATGCGCTCCAATTTATGGCGGGTGCGCGCCGGCAAATTTTTATGGTTTTTGCTGGATTTATGATGGTAGAGCGTTTCGGATTTGCTGTTCATGAACTGACAGCTTTGTACTTGATTAATCTTACTTTAAACATGCTCCTTGGACCATTATTTGGAAAAGTGGTTGCGTATTTTGGCGAGCGCAATACGCTGGTTTTTGAATATTCCGGGCTTGCTATAGTGTTTTTTGCTTATGGTGGAATTTATATGTTTGGCTGGGGTATGGTGCTAGCTGGAGCTCTATTTGTAATCGACCATCTTTTTTTCTCTTTAGCCTTTGCGCTCAAAACATATTTCCAAAAGATTGCTGACCCCGCTGATATTGCACCGACTGCAGCGGTGGCCTTTACCATCAATCATATTGCTGCAGTTGGCCTGCCTTTACTGTTAGGCTTGGTCTGGCTGGTTTCGCCTGGTTTAGTTTTTGTAATGGCCGCCTTGATGGCGATTATCTCCTTCGGCTTAGCACTTTTAATCCCGCGGCACCCAGTTCCAGGCCATGAGACGATTTTTAAAAAATAATACCTTCATGCTAACAGTGGATATTGGCGTTTACAGAGTTATCTTAAATAATAATAAATGGAGGTAGATAATGTTTTTTATGTCGCAAAAAAAACCGGAAATGATTAACCCTAATGCCGCTTTGCCAGGTCGTGGGACAGTGCTAAATACAGCCAAAACGCACTTTCTTTCCGGCAGGCCTTTGAAATCTGAAGTGCCACTGGGTCTGCAAGAAGCGATGTTTGGCATGGGGTGCTTTTGGGGAGTGGAACGAATGTTTTGGGATCTTGATGGAATTTGGCTCACTCGGGTAGGGTATGCGGGCGGTTTCACGTTAAACGCCACTTATGAAGAAGTCTGCTCTGGGCAGACTGGCCATAATGAGGTTTTACAGGTTATTTTTGACCCTCTAGTGACCAGTTATTTGGACTTATTGAAGCTATTCTGGGAAGGACATGATCCAACGCAAGGAATGCAGCAAGGCAATGATCGTGGTACGCAGTATCGGTCTGGAATTTATACTTATTCAGACGCACAAGACCAGGCTGCAAAAGCAAGCTGCGAGGCTTTTGCACCCAAACTAAAGTCTGAAGGTTATGGTGTTATTACAACTGAAATCATACCTGCACCTGTGTTTTACTACGCTGAAGATTATCACCAACAATATTTAGCTAAAAATCCGAACGGTTATTGTGGTGTCGGTGGCACGGGGGTTATTTGTCCAATTGGGCTAAAAGTTTCCTAAAGCGACTGTTGAATAATGATATCTGTTTTTTTGTGGAGGGAGTGCCATTCATAAAAATGCTCGGCCGCTGCACAATTGCGATAAGTGCAGAGACAGGGTATGGCCCAATGCAACAATTGGAACTCGAAATGTTAACTTATACGGCCCTAACCATATTAGAAGAAAAGTCACTGGCTGATGCACTTGGTGAAGCTTTGGAAAACCTCGAGCCGGCACCAACTGGCGTTGGCGTGTTTGAACTTGATGATGGCAAGGGCATTTGGGAAGTATGTGGCTATTTTCTGGAAAAGCCTGATGAGATAGCTCTTGCACTGTTGTCTGCGGCTTACGGGGCTAACTCCTTTGTTGTTTGTGAGGTGCCAGATCAAGACTGGGTGGCCAAAGTGCGGCGTGAATTGCCGCCTGTCGAAGCTGGCCGGTTCTTCGTTTACGGGAGCCATGACGCAGAACATTTGCCTGAGGGTCGAATTGGGCTTCTTATTGAAGCTGCAATGGCCTTTGGTACCGGCCACCACGGCACGACACTGGGCTGTTTGATGGCATTTGATCGGCTTCTGGATCAGGGCTACTATTTTGATAAGGTGTTAGACCTTGGCTGTGGAACTGCAGTCTTGGCGATGGCTGCGGCAAGGGTAGGGTCAGATTCGGTAATTGCTAGTGATATTGACCCAATTGCCGTTGAAGTTGCTGCTTTAAATGTGGTTACCAATAATCTTGCTGGACGTGTGGATTGTGTTGAATCTATCGGCTTTGATGCGCCCGCATTGGCAACTAAAGCACCGTTTGACTTAATTTTTGCCAATATCCTCAAAGGTCCATTGATTGATTTAGCCCCAGCGATAGCAATGCATCTTGCATCTGGAGGTGTCGCAATTCTTTCGGGGCTGTTGCTGGAACAAGCCGATGAAATCATAACAGCTTATAAGGGTCAGGGACTAAAGCTTTTGGTCCAGGACGATATTGGTGAATGGACAGCCCTAACACTAACCCGCACATAAAAATGCCCCACTGTTAGAAATTATCGCGACGCTCGTTGCAGCGTTAGTTCTACGGAGTTAAGAGTTAGCGCCGCGAAATTCGGTCGATATCGCCTGGAGCTAAACCGATATCATTCAGTTCACGTTCTGACAGCTGACTCAGCACATTGCGAGTCACACGCGTATTATTCCAGTCAGCCAACTTACCTAACGTATTCGTAATAATTTTTGCCGCTTTGTCACTATATGCGGCGAAAGCGGTAGTGCGGGGTGTGTCTGAAAATATCATGGATATAACTTCTCTATCAAAATTTATATTGTATGCAGCGCTAATATTGTTTGCTCACTATCCTCCATTAATTAGCGCGACTAGCGAGAAAATATGCATAACCGTTATGCATATTCCATGTGTCATAAATTCAATGTTTTGCAGCATTTTTTATTATAGTCTTTGAGACTTTGTTTGTGTTGTAGCTACTACTTATCAATCCTGCTAAAAAAAGATAATTTTGCTAAAGTCAAAATCATCGCTTTTCAGATGTTCGCGTTTCGTGCTAATATATGAGCATTAAAAATATATAAGGACGGACGCATGCGGGTATTGGGGATTGATCCAGGATTGCGCTCCACTGGGTGGGGTATTGTTGATGTTGACGGTAGCAAGCTGCGGCATGTCGCCAATGGCCAGTGTCAAACAGTGGTAGGCCCTTTGTCTGGCCGCTTGCTTAGCCTTTTTGACGGTCTCACTGAGGTTATCAAATCTTACCAGCCTTCCCACGCAGCTGTTGAGCAAACCTTTGTTAATCGTGATGGGGCCGGCACACTTAAGTTGGGACAAGCGCGCGGTATTGCTGTGTTAGTGCCAGCAAAGTTTGGACTTGAAGTTGGCGAATATGCACCAAATGCGGTAAAAAAAGCCGTAGTTGGAGTGGGCCATGCGGATAAAAAGCAGGTAGAGCATATGGTGATGTTACAATTGCCTGGTATTAAACTGGTTGGGCCAGACGCGACAGATGCTCTTGCGATTGCAATTTGTCATGCGCATCATATTCAAGCGAACGGCCACTTTCAGGCTGCATTGAAAAGGGCTAATGGATGATTGGAAAGCTGTCAGGCCGGGTTGATTACCGCAGTAGTGATCATGTTATGCTCGACGTCCGCGGCGTGGGGTACATGGTTTATTGTTCAGACCGTACGCTGGCGGCTTTGCCATTGCAGGGAGAGCCAGTGGCGCTTTATACAGATTTGTTGGTCCGTGAAGACCTGTTGCAACTATTTGGTTTTACATCACTGGTAGAAAAAGAATGGCACCGTCTGTTGATGTCCGTTCAGGGCATTGGGGCAAAAGCCTCTTTGTCCATATTGGGTGCGCTGGGCCCGGATGGCGTAAGCCGCGCCATAGCACTTGGTGATTGGACTTCTTTGAAAGCGGCTAAAGGCGTTGGTCCTAAAACTGCTCAACGAGTGGTGATAGAGTTAAAGGACAAGGCCCCGGGTGTTATGGCAATGTTTGGTGGCGCACCTCAGATCCATGGTTCAGACGATATCATCGAAACGGTCATGCCGGTAATTTCTTCTGCACAAGAGCCTTCTGCTCAGGCTGATGCATTATCGGCGTTGGGAAACCTAGGCTATGGGCCAAGTGAGGCGGCGGCGGTTGTAGCAGAGATTATTGGTGATATGAGGGGGGCTGATGCGTCGGCACTTATTCGTGCAGCCCTTAAAAAATTGGCACCTAAATCATGAACGAGCCTTTGGAGAGTGATGTCACAGAGCCTGATCCAAACCTGCGGCCTGAGCGACTTGCAGAAGATGGAGATAAGGCGCTTAGGCCTAAAGGGTTAGATGAATTTATTGGCCAAGAGCAGGCCCGTGCAAATTTGAAAGTATTCATTCAATCGGCTCGCCAGCGCGGGGAGGCGATGGACCATGCACTTTTCCATGGACCGCCAGGGCTTGGTAAAACGACTCTAGCCCAAATTATGGCACGCGAATTAGGGGTGAACTTTCGAATGACTAGTGGCCCCGTACTTGCAAAGGCTGGAGATTTGGCAGCTATTTTGACCAATCTTGAACCGCGTGATGTTTTATTTATTGATGAAATCCATCGGCTAAACCCAGTAGTAGAAGAAATTCTGTATCCAGCTCTGGAAGACTTTGAGTTAGATTTAGTAATTGGGGAGGGGCCTGCAGCACGGACTGTGCGGATAGAATTACAGCCCTTTACACTGGTGGGTGCAACTACCCGTTTGGGTTTGCTTACAACCCCGCTGCGTGATCGGTTCGGGATCCCTACGCGGTTGGAATTTTATACAGTGGCTGAGTTGCATCAGATTGTCACACGAAATGCGCGATTACTGGGGGTGCCAGCAGATGACGCCGGAGCGGAAGAAATTGCTAAACGTGCACGGGGTACGCCGCGGATCGCCGGACGCTTATTACGTCGAGTGCTTGATTTTGCTGTGGTCGAGGGTGACGGGCGTATTACTCAGACTATATCAGATCACGCCCTAACTCGCATGGGTGTGGATCACTTGGGCTTAGACAGTGCGGATCGGCGCTATCTGCAGTTGATTGCGGAAAGCTATGCTGGGGGACCGGTTGGCATTGAAACCCTATCGGCTGCCTTGTCAGAAAGTAGGGACGCATTGGAAGAGGTGATTGAACCGTATTTGCTACAAAAAGGATTAATCCAACGCACACCGCGTGGCCGTATGCTGGCCCAGAAGGCTTGGGCACACCTCGGCCTGCCAGCTCCAAAATCTGAGGCGCAATCACAGCTTTTTGGTTAAGGCGCCAACCTATGCTGGAAGTATGCCTCGCAAAAATGAATAGTTTACCTTTAATAGGTGTGCAATTCTGAAGATAAAAAGGAATAACCCGTGTTTACGGTGACTGAAATTGAAAAAATGTTTACGCGAACTGATGGAAATTACGTTTTTGCGCGCTGGGGGCGTCCTATTTCTCCTGTTGTATTTGGTGTTTTAGATGAAACCTTGGAAGTAGTAAAAGCTGCCATCCAGAACGTTTGCTCAGTCTGTGATCATCCTATGGATGAGCTGGATCCAGAGCTGGGTAGCAATCTGATGGTGTTTTTTTTCAGCGCGTGGGATGAATTGTCTGCAGTGCCTGACTTAGATCAGTTAATTCCGAATTTGAGTAATGTAGTTGATCGATTGCAATCGGCAGACGCAAATCAATATCGAGCGTTTCGATTTGATGATGTTGGCGCAATTCAAGCATGTTTTGTTTTTTTAAAAGTGGATGAAGCATTAGAGCTTTTAAGTGCTGATGCTTTGGTATTGGCTCAAGTGGTTAAAGTGATGCTTTTGTGGTCGCCAGCGGCGTTTTGTGATAAATCGCCATTAGCTGTTCTCGAAGATGGAACCACAGTTTTACGTCCTGAGATTGCTGA
>JAVLEV010000068.1:0-10505 GCA_031920365.1 Planktomarina sp.
GTCGTGGTCCGTTACCAAGGACCGTCCGCTAATGGTATGCCTGGGCTGCACATTCTCACGCCTTTTCTTGCTATTTTACAAGACCGTGGCTTTAAAGTGGCACTAGTCACAGATGCCAGTATGTCAGGCGCTTCTGGAAAGGTCCCAGCTACAATCCATCTTCACCAGAAGCCGCAGACGGTGGCCCCATCGCTGAGATTAAAGACGGTGATATTATACGTCTAGACGCAGAAAAAGGTACCCTAGACACTTTGGCACCCGATTGGCATAATCGCAATATAGTACATGCCAACCTTTCAGACAATAAGCTTAGCATTGGACGAGAACTACTCTCTATGTTCAGAAGTACAGCTGGTCCTGCATCTCAAGGTGCTGGCGTAGTAATTTAGGAAAAAAATGATACATTCAGACATTATTGCAAAAATCTGCGCTGCAGCACCGGTTATCCCAGTATTAACCATCGAGCGTATCGAAGATGCACAGCCTCTGGCACAAGCTCTGGTAGCGGGCGGACTACCAGCCTTAGAAATTACACTTCGCACAGATGTAGCACTTGAGGCTATAGCTGCTATTGCAGAGGTTAAGGGCGCAATGGTCGGTGTTGGCACACTTTTAACTGCCGAACAGGTACAAAACGCAAAGGCGGCAGGCGCTATTTTTGGGGTATCACCAGGAGCTACTCCCGCATTAATAGCTGCAGCAAAAGAATTTGACCTGCCGTTATTACCTGGAGCGGCTACGGCAACCGAAGCTATGAGCTTACTGGAGCAAGGTTTTATTTTTCAGAAGTTTTTTCCGGCTGAAGCTGCAGGCGGTGCACCAACATTAGGGGCTTTAGCAGCTCCTCTCCCGCAGATCACCTTTTGTCCTACTGGCGGCATTACACCCCAAAATGCAGAAAGCTACTTAGCACTGGCCAATACACTCTGTGTCGGCGGCAGCTGGATAGCACCAAAAGCCCTGGTGAAGGCTGGGGCATGGGATGAAATTACACAGATAGCCCGTCGCGCCGCTGACCTTCTTCGGTAATGCGCCCTGACCTTCCGCCACGCCTTACATTATCTGGGGCCGGGGCGAGGGCCGCTTTTAAAACAGATGTCATCGGATGATTGGGCAAACCTTGTCCATAGTAAGCTATACAAAACTTTATATGTATAACAGGATCGGCATCAACATTGACTTGGATGGCCCAGTCAAAAAATATAGTTTTGCATTCAGGTAGAGTTATTCCATCAATCCGGTAGCTTTCGCGGATCAAACCTTTAGGGTCAACGTCTTCAATTTTCATAGGCCTACCCCACAATTTGATCAATTATCGATACACAATTAGCGCGCGTCGTTGAGACGATATGCTCGAAATCAGTATCCGGATCAAGCATTTTTATTCTTCGCACTCGAGCGCAGCCACTCTCCCCGAATGCGGCAGCATTTGAACCAGTGCCACACATTAGACCGTGCAGTAGTCGAATATCAGACAGAAGTTCATGAGATACGATTAAAAAATTAATATCTGACGCCTGGAAGTGCTTAGCTGACAAACCACTACGCAACTGGCTGGGTGTTCCAACATCATGGCACTTTTGAGACAATGCAATGCCCTGTGCCAAAAGCTCAATGTCTTGCAAGCCACCAGGACCACGCTTAATATCCCATATACCATTTTGAGGCTTAATATTAGCAAGCCGTTTTCGCATGTCGCGCACACCCGTCATCACAGTATATAAATGAGATTTTTCATCAATAATAGCGTGGCGAAGATTCTCCACTTCCTGGCGGAATCTGGGGTCGCCAGTGATAGCCCGACCACGGGTGAGAGCCAAATGTTCCCACATCCAGGCCTCATAACGCTGGTAAGCCTGAAACCCTAACAGAGATGTAGCAACAGGTCCGGAGCGACCAGAGGGTCGCAGCCGCATATCCACCTCATAGAGCCGGCCATGGGCTGTTGGCGCCGTTAAAGCCGTAATCAAAGCCTGTGTCAGCCGTGAAAAATATTGGCGGCAGGCAAGTGATTTGGGGCCGTCTGACATGGCATCTGAAACACTATTAAAAATTAAAATAAGGTCCAAATCTGAATCTGAGTTTAAACACCCTGCCCCGAGCGAGCCCATTGTCAAAATAGTAGCATTAGATTCGGCGACTTGCCCATATTTCCGAGCAAACTCTCTCTGCACAAAGCCAAATAAAACAACAACAACAGCTTGGGCCAACTGCGCATATTGTACGGATGCAGTTCCAGGCGTAATCACCTCTTGCAGCACATGTACTCCAATGCGAAAATGCCACTCTTTCATCCAAATACGGGTCAGATCTAGTCCAGTTTCATAGTCTGAAGACTGCATCAAAGTCGCCAAAAGCTGCGCTTCTAAAGCCTGTTGGTCTGGCCAAGGAGTAAAAAAATCACCACTCAAAACTGCGTCCAATACACCAGAATTACGCCCAAGATATTCGGCCAAAGCCGGTGCACTGACCACAATATCTGTCAACAAATCTACTAACTTTGGGTTAGAAGCAAAGAGCGAAAATACTTGAATTCCTGCGGGCAAGCCTCTTAAAAACTGATCAAAATGAATAAGTGCTTCTTTGGGGTTTAATGCACTTTGCAGTCGGGAGAGTACTTCAGGCCGGAGTAGTTCAAACAATGCAGTAGCACGCTCTGATCGCATTGCGGCGTAGGTAGGCCAATATTGGGTGATTTCATGATGATCATCCAGTGCAACGCTTGATAAACTACGGGTGACTGGGGCAAAGAAGGGTTCAGTTATGTTGTGAACTGCATTTAAGTGGCCGGATACACTGGCCAAAAATGCCTCTTTTGTTTGCCCACGTAGCCCCGCCACTCGTCCTAAATCTTCATCAGATTCTGGTATACCATGGCTCTGTGCATCGCGAAGCATTTGAATAGCGTGCTCAGTATGTCGCAAAGTTACATAACTTTGGTGCAATTGGTTGTTTATGGCGGCAGTCACCCAGTCCTTAGCTACTAATTGATCCAACGCCTCTAAAGTTTGACTAGATCTTAGATCTGTATCGCGCCCGCCAGATACAAGCTGTCGAGTTTGGGTGAAAAACTCAATCTCACGGATCCCCCCCCTCCCTAACTTCACATCATGACCAAGAACATTAATTTTCTCACGCCCCCCAGTTTTTGTACGGATTTTCAAACGTAGGGCATGCGCCTCCTCAATAGCTGCGAAATCTAGATGGCGCCGCCATACAAATGGTACCATTTGCTTCAGAAATGTCGCGCCAGCGGTGCGGTCACCCGCGCATATACGAGCTTTGATAAAGGCCGCGCGCTCCCAAGTCCTACCTAAGCTCTCATAGTAATCCAATGCTGATGACATTCCAACACAGATAGGCGTCGATGATGGATCTGGTCGTAACCTTAAGTCTGTACGAAACACATATCCATGTTCAGTAACATCATTTATAAGTTTAGTGGCAGAGCGGGTAGCTCGGACTAATACTTGGCGCAATTGTGATGCTTTCAAGTGATCCATATTGCGATCGTCAAACATAATTATTAAATCTATGTCAGATGAATAATTTAGCTCTCCCGCACCCATTTTCCCCATGGCGATGACAAACATCCCTGTGTCAACCGGCAACTTTCCTGAATCCTGATAGGGGGCTAAAGCCAATTTAAATGCAGCTTGCACAACAGAATCTGCAAAATTAGTTAGCGCTTGGGTAGTTTGCGACAAAGAATAAGCGCCAGACAGCTCTGCCATAGCCAAAAATCCAGCTATCCGTCGCTTAGATTGCCGCAACATCTGGCCTGGCGCAGATCCCAAATCATCTGGTAAAATCTCAGCTAAAGGCTGATCGTCATAAATAGCCTTACAAATCCACTCTTGTTCCTGACGCAATACATTAGATAAGTAAGGACTACACCCACCAATACCAATTAATAGCTGGGCTAGATCACCTGTGGCTGCCCAATCCCCACATAGTGCTTGCCCACGGGCTAATTCATAAGGAAGCGGTACTTGTCTGATTGACTCATATAATTTCATAACATCAAACTGAGGAGCAACCGACATAAGGTCAATGGGATAAAAATAGGTAACACTTAAGTGGTTTAAAATTTCCCCTTGGCCATCCTATTGCAGGTTGATAGCTTAATAAAAAAAATGATTGGAAATTATGCGCCACACCGTTCCTATTGCGTCACAGTTTTATGTAACAGCTCCCCAGCCATGTCCCTACCTACCGGATAGGATAGAGCGCAAGCTATTCACGTCACTACAGGGAATAGACTCCACAATTTTGAATAATACATTATCAAAGCAGGGATTTAGACGATCCCAGAATGTATTATACCGACCAGCCTGCATCGCATGCACAGCCTGCCTGTCAGCCCGAATTGATGTAAGAAAATTTCAACCCAGTAAAAGCCAACGTAGAATACTAAGGCGCAACGCTAACTTAGAGCGTCGTCCCAACGCTCCTTGGGCAACAGAAAAACAATACGATCTATTTCGAAGTTATTTAAATTCCCGGCATACTGAGGGTGGTATGGTCGATATGGATATTTTTGAATTTGCCGCGATGATAGAAGAAACTCCAGTAACCAGTCGTGTAATGGAATACGTTACTTTGGACGGAGCTTTAAACGCCGTTTGCTTGACGGATATTTTTGATGATGGACTGTCGTTAGTATATAGCTTTTTCGATACATCGGTGCCCAAAAAATCAGTTGGGACATATATGATTTTGGACCATATCGAAATTGCTAGAGAAGCCAACCTGCCCTACGTCTACCTAGGCTACTGGGTGTACGGTAGTGATAAGATGGCCTATAAATCGACATTTTCTGGTGTAGAGGTTTTTAAGGATCAAAAATGGTCGGCAATTAATTTAAATGATAGCTACAAGACTGCTAGTAACCCTCCCTCAGTTAGCTCAATTTCTGAACAAGTAGCACAAATTTCAATGCCAAATGTGACCCATATTGACAGCCTGGATAGCTACTAAATATCAAACTATTTTTTTGTTGTTTCAAACACTTTTAGTCCAGCGATAACAGATCTCATAATTAAAAGTTTAACGACACATCGCGCGATCCAGATTGGCATTTTGCCACAAACAATGACTGCTCTCTAGTCAATTTTGCCTGATCGCGGATACCAATCGTTTTTCGCATTGTACTCTCATATTCGGATAGCCTAGGTAAAATGGTAATTTCACCCTGAGTACGCCACCCGACTTGTGCTTCGTAAGCCGTAATTGCTTTATCTAGTTCCCTTTGAGCTTTTTCTTTATTTGGAGTACGCGATTTAAGAGCGCGACGAGCTTTTGAGATTGCAGATTTGATATCATCAGTTCCAGCAACTCTAGCAAAACGTTTACCAAGCGCACCAAGTGGGTCGACCATGTCTACAGGCTCATTATCTTTAACCTGCTTTTTAGTCTCCAGCAAAACAACTTTAAGGGACTCAAAGGCAGCAGTGGCCTCCAGTATGGAATTGATTTCTGCGATTGGTTGGTAGGCGGATTGTGCAGATCTCGTATATTTTTGGTAGGCTGACTTTTCTGTCTGTTGGAGAGCCCTGAACGTTGCCAGTTTTTCAGACCATTCCACTGGAATAGAAATTATTAATGCCTCTCTAGCTGTTTCAATGTACTCAATTTGTTTTTCATAAGACCGAGAAGATCTGCCTTGTTCGAGGTTTTTGAGCTCTACATTTAAATCTTTAATTTCGGTATCGAGCCGGCGGACCTTACGTTCAATTGTTCGTACTAATTCATGCAACGGACGAAATAAAACAGACGCCTCAACCAAGTTTGCGCTTACCTTTTCGGCAGTACGCAATTGTTCAATTGCCAAGCTTACTTTGTCAAAGCTTTGTGTGGTGTTTTTTGCTATCTTTTTAGGTAAGATAGACAAGTCAATTGTGCGTACCGCCTCTACACCCGATATAATAAGGTCACCATTCAGGGCAATCTCATTTGATACATATTTGTCTACGCAGTAAGCAAGCTGCGGGTTACGCGGGGGTGGAGAATTTTCCGATAGCAAAGCTACACGATTAGGTAGGTAGTTCACCAAACTTGGTGAAGTAGCCACAATCACCATTGCAAAAATCTGCAACCCTATAAAAGGAATAACCCCTTTATACATATTTATTGTTTTGACTGTAGCCGACGCAATACCCCGTAAGTAGAACAGTGCAAAACCAAAGGGCGGAGTCAAGAAAGAGGTCTGAATATTCAAGCCTATCATTACGCCCAACCAAACTGCTGTAACGTTTGCACCTGGATCTGCCAATAATATTGGCGCAACAATTGGCACAACAACCACAGCTATTTCGATAAAGTCTAAGAAAAATCCCAAAACAAAGATCACGGCCATAACGACAATGAATTTTGACCAGAAACCACCAGCCAGACTATCTAAAAACCCTCTGACTAGATGTTCCCCACCAAATGCACGAAAGGCCGCTGTAAGAATAGCTGCGCCCAGGAGGATAATAAATACCAGCGAAGTTGTTTTTGCTGTGTCCATCATCACACCACTTAGCGTGTCTCCAATTTTCAAAGCGCGGTAGCCGCTCCAGATTAGACTTGTCAACAAGCCTATTGTTGCCGTGGCAGCCAAAGCTACTCCGAACTGGTCATGTCTTGTATCCATTCCTTTTATGTTGGTATCAAAATTTTTCAAAATTAAACCAATTAAAAATAAACTAACCACGCATAAAATCGCTGGATAATAACTATTTTTTTGACCTTCCGTGAGCCGGTACCCTGCCATAACTAAAGCGCCAGCAGCACCAATCGCACCCGCTTGATTCACTGTGGCAATACCAGACACAATTGAGCCAAGTACCAAAAAAATCAACAAAAGCGGTGGCACAAGAGATAAAAATAACTTTTTTGCAAACGCGCGGTCGTATTTGCCTATGTAAGGTACAGCCGGGGCTGCTGATGGTTTTAAAAATGCGAATATTAGAATGTAAAGCATATACAAACCAACTAAGATTATTCCGGGAATAAATGCGCCAAGAAACATCTCTCCAGCGGATGTTGATGTGACATCAAACGCAGACGGCATTGAAATCTCACCAGTAGTTTGTTTATGCAGAGCCTTTCGTAGACTTGATGCTTGATCTGCAGCAGATGCTAACTGATCAGCCAAAATTATTAAGACAATAGATGGAGGAATAATTTGCCCGAGAGTCCCAGACGCAGCAATTGTCCCAGTTGCTAAAGATTGTGAATAGTTATTGCGTAGCATTGCCGGTAAGGAAATTAGCCCCATCGCAACAACCGTCGCACCAACAATGCCTGTTGTTGCGGCCAATAAGGCGCCTACAAAGACAACAGAAATACCCAATCCACCACGGACAGGTCCAAACAGGTTAGACATGGTTAATAGTAAGTCTTCAGCAATCTTTGAACGTTGCAACATTATTCCCATAAAGATAAATAATGGGATTGCAATGAGCGTATCTCGTTCAGGTTCCCAATAAGTGCCTCGCAGGTTGGCGTTACCAGAGCTGAGCCAAGTCCACGCAGTTCCCTGGCTGAAGAAAGCACCCTGATCACCTGTGAGCAGGTAGCCGGTTAATCCAGCTAAAACCAAAGTGATGATTGATGCACCAGGCAGGGCAAAAGCAACAGGGTATCCAAAACCTAGTGCAGCGGCCATCAAAACTATAAGGAGGAAAAGAAAAAATAGTTCCATTAATGAACACCTGAACCAGTGGGTTGGTATTTACCGTCTTCCCCACGTACATCTGCTACCGCAGCCAGCAAATAACTTACAAATTGAATCATCATCGAAACTGCAAAAATCCCCAAAAAGGCTGCCATCATATACTTCAAGTATAGCCCAAAACCTGACTGTGTTGTTTCGAAGTTCAAGATTGGGCTATTAATTATTGATGTTTTTTGCGCCATTCCAGTTAAAATAATCATCCAACACAAAGTTATTCCCAAAAAAATTGTTCCAATGGCGTTTACCTTCCCTTTAGATTTTCCGGTAAGGCTAGCATAAACAATATCAACTCGAACGTGGCCCTCTTCTAGTAACGTATGAGCAGAAGCAAATAAAAAGAGTGCCCCATACCAAAAGCGAACAAGGTCCGACATGAATGCTTGTTCATAGGAAAAAATAAAACGAAAAATCACGATTAAAAGCTCTCCGACAAGGATTAGTAACGCCAACCAGTGAAAACCCAGGGTTTTTGTACGTGTTGCCAAATAAACGCCGATTATCATAAGTGGAAAATGGACATAAAGCCCGCGGAACTGTGATCTACCAAGATTTCTATCCATTGCTTCACCCACAATGCTAGACAATAGACCTTCTACACGAAGAAAAGCTATCACGCTATCAACGCACCCTAGTAGCAAGACTGCCCAAAAGGCCCCACGTATTAAAAAAACATTTATGTCTGAAATTCGGTTACTGTCTCTGCGTAATGTCATATCGCGCTGTCTTAGGGTTAAAAAAATAGCTAAAATAACTGCTACTGGATAAATCAATACTTGAAATATACCAATTGGGCCATTATCGAAAGATGCCCCAGGCAAACCACCCCAAAATGTCGCAAAATTATTAAATATATATCCGAACATAAGTAACAAATTTGACCAACCAATTGATCTGACTACTAATGGATTTGAAAACAAACCGCTCTCGCTTTGGACTGTTATCGAAGCCATCGGCTCTCCTTTAGAGTGTAAATAGGCCAAGGCAGAGGACTGCCTTAGCCTAAAAAAAACCGCTTTAGATTAGCGGTTTAAAACGTTATTACGCTTGATCACATAGGCTGTATCAGACAACGCAGTCCATGCTCCAATTTCTTCACGCGCTTTCAGTGTGCTGTCGTAAATACGAGCCGACAGTTCGGAGTGATCACGTGCTTCTTCGATTACTTCTGCTGCGGCTTCGCCAAAGCTATCATATATATCATCGTTAAATTCACGCAACTGGACGCCGTGATCGTTGACCAATTTATTCAAATACTCACCATTATTAGCATTTGTTTCTGCCAACGTGCGAGAATTCTCTTCGTTACATGCAGCCTCGATTATTGCTTGGTGCGTAGGAGACAGGCTGCTCCACCAAGATGCATTCATGCCCAAGGCTAACATTGATCCAGGCTCATGCATGCCGGGGTAATAGTAGTATTTAGCGGCTTCATAAAACTTCATAAAATAGTCATTGTAAGGTCCAACCCATTCTGTGGCATCAATCGCGCCAGACACAAGGTTTTCATAGATCTGGCCGCCAGGTACTGAGATTGGTGAGCCACCTAATTTGGCTAAAACATCGCCACCTAGGCCTGGAATTCGCATTTTTAAACCTTGTAGGTCTTCAGCTGAGTTAATCTCTTTGTTGAACCAGCCACCCATTTGGACACCGGTATTACCCATGGCAAAGTTTTTTAGGCCAAAGCTACCAGCCAACTCGTCCCAAAGTTCTTGGCCACCGGCATATTTTACCCATGCGTCTATTTCACCCGCTGTTAAGCCGAATGGTATGGCCGTGAACGGTGCCCAACCTGGATGTTTGCCTTTCCAGTAATAATCAGCACCAATGTATGCCTGAGAGTTGCCAGAGGCCACCTCATCGAATGAGTCAAATGCACCAACCTTCTCACCAGCGGCAAAATATGTTACCTGAATTTCACCTTCCGTGAGTTCTTGAATGCGAGCAGCCATGCGTTGGGCTGGTAGGCCCAGACCTGGAAAATCTCGCGGCCATGTAGCAACAATGGCCATTTCGACTGAACTTTTTGCAGACGCTGGTGAGGCCAAAGCTGTGGCTGCACCCGCTATAGCTGCTCCTTTTAAAAACTTGCGACGTTCCATTTATTTCTCCCCAAAAAAAAGTACTAAACGTCTTTTTCGTAAATGTGATTTTAGTACTTATGTCAACCGACATGAATCTTTCTAGCCAGCGTTAAAGAGCAGTCCTCTATAAATAGCTATATTTTTGGTGCAGCCGTACAAAACTCTCAGTGCACAGACCGGGGACCACAAACTCGCTCCCAGGAAAAATTTGATAAGGATCTAGACATTCTCCAGATCACATCAATCAGGCAAAGTGCAAACACAGCGAAAACCATTAAACTTGAATTAGGAATTACCATGGCAGCCGGCCTTATTCGCCATGCGTTGAAAATAGCGTCTTTCAGGGTACAGGTCTCCGAGAAATTGCACTTCTTACGCCAGAGTGCTACTTTGTGAAATAAAAAACCCAAAATAGTACCTTTAAAGTCAGAAAAATTCTTAAATGTGGTTGACGACCCAGATGTGTCGCCCTAGGTTTAATCTAACTAAGAAAACGCCGTACGATAGCTCCTTTAATAAATACGTGGTATTAAATACGGGTGGTGACAAAAACTGATGTCTAGAAACTGAATAGTTACTATGCCCCCCGCAAGCTGGGGGTTTTTTTATGTTAATATTGAAAGAGAACCAACATGACCCAAGCAATGTCCGGCGCAAAAATGGTTGTTCAAGCCCTGATTGATCAGGGTGTTGATACC
>JAVLEV010000069.1:0-3316 GCA_031920365.1 Planktomarina sp.
AATGTCAGGAAGAAACTCAATTCGTTTTGGAGACTACATTCAAGCAATGTATGTGGACATGCAGAAAGTACCATTTCAAGAGTTAATGCCGGAACCATTGTTTGATCGGCATGGCAACGAATTTCCACAACCAGTACCAAAAATGAAATTGGGCGGTGGTGATGTAGTAAAAATTCTTCAACCTTATTTATCAACACGATTTATCGACCAAGCACGTGCCGTTGTACCTTTAGCGATTTATTTAGCCTTGTTTCAGTATATCGTACTCAGAACCCCAGTAATGGACGCAAGCATAATAGCAGGTGGCTTATTTGCCGTTATGATTGGCCTAATGATGTTCATGGAAGGTTTAAAGCTTGGCTTGATGCCTTTTGGTGAAGTTATCGGGAATACCTTACCTAGAAAACTGCCACTAGCAGGTGTTTTGACGGTTGCCTTTTTACTGGGTATCGGCGTCACCTTTGCGGAACCAGCAATAGGAGCTCTGCAAGTGGCAGGGTCGATTGTTGATCCAGCAAAAGCACCTTATCTTTTTACACTGTTGAATGATCGGTCCGGGGCGACCGTACTAGTGGTGGGTCTGGGCGTTGGCTTGGCCGCTGTTTTAGGCACTGTTCGCTTTCTCCGTGGGTGGAGTTTGAAGCCTTTAATTTTTATGAGTGTGACGCCAACTTTGATCCTAAGTGCAATAGCGTTTATGGACCCTGAATTGACCAAAATTGTAGGTTTGGCGTGGGACTGTGGAGCAGTTACAACCGGCCCAGTGACCGTACCACTCGTACTAGCGCTTGGGATTGGCGTAGCCTCAGCCGCTGGGAAGGGTGCCGATTCTTCATTGTCCGGATTTGGAATTGTGACGCTTGCCTCCGTGTTTCCAATTTTAGGCGTATTGTGCCTAAGCTTCTACACCGCGTACACAGTACCAGTCGAAACAATTATCATGCGGGCTGCTGAAATTAAAATGGCGGCGGAGCTTGCAGCAAACCAGCCACAATGGTTCGAAGTAACTCCATGGACCGAAGTTATCCTCGGCGTGCGTGCGATCATTCCATTAGTAATATTCTTAGCCATTATCCTGTTGGTGGTGCTACGAGAAAAAATGAAGAACGCCTTCATTACCTACTATGGTATTGTGCTTGCTGTTGCTGGCATGTGCGTCTTCAATGTAGGTTTGACTTACGGTCTCGCGAAGTTGGGCGATCAATCTGGGGGATTAATTGCAGGCGCCTTTACATCCATTGATGCAATTGCAGCTAGTCCGCTGTATGCCGTATCAGTTGGCGTCGCGATTGCCGCGCTCTTCGCCTGGGTACTCGGGCTTTGCTCTACACTTGCTGAACCCGCTCTCAATGCGCTGGGTATGACAGTACAAAACCTAACTAATGGGGCGTTCAAGAAATCGATGTTGATGGGTGCTGTGGCGTTTGGTGTTGCTACTGGTATCATGCTCGGTGTGATAAAATTGATTTTTGATTTCCATATCATGTACATACTCGTGCCTGGTTACGCTATTGGGTTAATTTTGACTTTGCTGTCCACCGAAGAATTTGTAAATGTTGGGTGGGACTCTGCGGGGGTGACCACCGGCCCCGTCACAGTTCCGCTTGTTCTAGCCATGGGCCTTGGTTTTGGGAACGCACTAGGATCTACAGAAGGGTTTGGAATCCTAGCGGCAGCTTCGATCTGTCCAATTGTAGCGGTGTTAACTCTTGGTTTATATGTTCAATTCAAAGTTAAGCGGGAGGAGCGTAAAATGGCACGGCAGCTCGCGCAGCAAGGAGAAATCGCATGAAACGCTCTTTTACGTCTTTGACTGACGTGACACTGATCACTGCCGTAGTCCAACACGGATACGGCGAAATTATTAGTGACTCTTTGCTGGAGGTCGGCATTCAGGGCTTTACTAGCCACGCAGCTATGGGAGTAGGAATTCGTGAGCGTTTAGGCGCCCTCGGTGTTGCTGTGGATGCGGAGCGTGACGTCGTCAATGTCATGGTCTCAAGTGACGAAGTAGATCGCTTATTTGAACGAATATTTTTAGCTGGAAAACTTGATGTTCCAGGAATGGGGTTTATGTATGCGACCCCGCTCATGCAGGCAGCGACTTATGTACCACCCTCCATTTTGTCAAAATACGTAGGGAACTAAATATGCAATTAACCGCGGCAGAGATGCAGCTACCCGTGACAAGATTAGACCCCCATGAATACTACCTTGATTACACTTGGTTGATCGCGGGTATACTTTATCAGGGTGGTACGGATTTATTAATTCCTGAATTAATGAAGCGTGGTAATAATGAAATTTATTTTTATAATGTAGCGGGCTCACCGATTGGACAGAAGACGGTTGCAGGCGTGGCTGGTTCATTCGATGTCGAGATGTTTCATGTCGTGGTATCGGCCGACCAAGCGGATAATACTTTCGACTTTATCTATCGCTTTTGTGAGTTGTCGGACCCAAACAAAGGTATAATTCACACAAGCAAGTTATGCCGTTCAACCCGATTTCAACTACCCGAGAGTGACACGTTCAAAACAGATGATATAGCTGACTGACCAATAGGTGATCTCATGACAAAACAGCAAGAATTAGTAACAGAAAACAAAACAGGCATTCGAAAAAATCGCCGACTCCTCTTTGAACTGCATGGCGAGGTATCTACGACATATGCCGACTTAATGCTGTTGCTCGCGGACGTCGAAGAACATCGCGCCTTATTACAGAGAAACTTTACGGCATCATTTACAGGCAACCGAGCCATAGCAGTTGATAATGTAGATGACCTGTATTTGGCCCGCATTGCGATGACGGTTGCGTTAGAACCTACATCAGACGTTGAAACCAATTTCCAAGCGATGGTGATAAATGAAACAGAAATTGAGCAGCTCGAAAATGGTGTTGAACTCAATGGAAAATTAAGAGAAATCTCCTTACGGATGGCCGAAGTAAACGTAATGTTGCAATCGATTACTCAGTTGGTCACTGACACAAATGAAGCCATTGTCGAAAAAGCTGACACAATGATTTCTGAGAATGCGAACTGGGTTGATGGGGCACTGTCCGAAAGGATGAAGTCATCCACAGCGAACTCGAATAATCAGAACGTTGCATCAAATTCTGATCGTTTACAAAAGCTAAAAGAAGTGTCGCATGTAGAAAAGGAACAGGCTTCTTCTGTGCTAATCCGGATTGAGAGCGAGACCAAGGCAATACTTGACGCTGGTGATGACATCGCAAAGCGCCGCGACCGTATCCAAGCTGACCGAGAGCGCGTTATGGCCAACCAAAAACGTACAGCTGGTCTTATTAGTAA
>JAVLEV010000069.1:3416-10342 GCA_031920365.1 Planktomarina sp.
TCCAATAATTGCCCCGTTGGCGTGGCAACGCAAAAACCTGAGTAAAGCAATCGGTCAAATGTCCAAATAGATGCGGAAAAATTAGCGCGCTATTTTGGTTTAAGTTTTGAACTAATGCAGGTGCTAGCGCGGGAATGTTATCATTCAAATTTGTCTGATTTCCGCCATTCTGACATCACAACTTAGAAGCGGGCGATGGCAGACCCCAGCGGCGGTAACTTTTCTGGTTTTAACAAATAATGTTAAGGTACAGCCAAAGGAAATAAAGGTGTGGCCCTACAAATGAAACTACGCATCAGATTGGGGGTCAGCATAAAGCTCCGCGCCCAATAATTGATACCACTCGCCGA
Organism: Planktomarina sp.; assembly: GCA_031920365.1. Classification (GTDB taxonomy): domain Bacteria; phylum Pseudomonadota; class Alphaproteobacteria; order Rhodobacterales; family Rhodobacteraceae; genus Planktomarina. Next base: position 3,767 of record JAVLEV010000069.1, read on the forward strand.
GAGCAGCGGCACAGTTTAGCTTCAATTACTCCCCTTTTGACCGACGACGGTCCTCATTGAAGAATGATGAGTGAGGGGGAACTAATTTCTGCAAACTTTGTATTTGTTGAAAGGGCTGGCATCTCCAAGTGACGGATCACAGCGAAAATGGCCGTAGTTGTTCAAGTTTATGGACCGATATGCATAGTCTACCCGTCTCGAGAAGTTTTTTCTAATACTACCAACAGAACTCTCAGAAAGTTACCGTCCCCTTGCAGTGCCTGCATTATTACCAAGTCTGGACTTTTGCTCTGCCGTGAGCGGTTCGAACGTTACTTTACCGCCAGATTGTATCGACGTGAGCTCAGAGCTAACCTCCCCATCAATATCTAAACCGCCGTCAGGACCGTCCTCGGTGCTGATTTCAGCGCTAATGGACAATGATTTTTCACTACTTTCAGCTGCCTTTTGGTTGACGCTACCCCCAGCACCAACTGTTACATCTCCATCTGAATTAACTTGAGTTCCCTCAAAATTTACATCCTTGCCTGCTTCGATGTTGATGCCACCACTGCCGACTGTAATGTTTGTTGTTTGCGCTTTGTCACTTGAGCTATCGTCATTCGAGAAGCCCGCACTTGCCTCCGTCTCGTCCCCAAATCCTACGCTGCCCTCAATCGAAGTATCACTGGCTTCTGTTGTATCTTGACTGGCATCAAAATTGACACTGCCACCAGCAGAGATAGATGCTTGCCCATCTGAACTGATTTGGGTTCCTTCAAAACTAACATCCTTGCCTGCTTCGATGTTGATGCCACCACTGCCAGCTTTAATGCTTGCGGTTTGCGCTTTGTCACTTGAGCTATCCCCCTTCGAAAATCCCCCACTTGCCTCACCTGCCATATCTTTGCCAATACTCAACCCCACGCTGGCCTCAATCGCATTATTACTGGCTTCTGTTGTATCTCGACTGGCATTAAACTCGACGCTTCCACCAGCAGAGATAGATGCTTGATCGCCCGCCTCAATCTGGGTCCCCTCGAAACTTGCATCGCCTTTGGTCTTGATATTGAGATTTCCACCGGCGGCTATAGACCCAGTACGCGCCGTGCTGGTTTTACCGCTTTCATCAGCATCCGCAAAGCTTGCGTCTAGGCTGCCACCTGATTTACCAATTTTTGCTTCAGCTCCAATTTCTTGATTGCTTGAACTCGAGGTTGAGGTGTCATTTGCTGCTTTGAAATCCAGCGAGCCAGCCTCAATGTTAATATCACCCTCCGATTCAAACTGTGTGCCGATCAGAGTAGTTCTCTCTGTGGACGTCGAGTTGATATTACCGCCAGACTTGTATTTGGTCGTCACTGCCGTCGTTGTGCTCTCAGCCCCGCTATTACTTTCGATGTCGACCTTGGCAACAAGACCAACACTCGCATCGGCCCCCGACTCGCTGCCCTCCGTACTGGCACCCACCGAGGCTGAAGCCTCAACCCCAACGCCAATTTTGACATCATTACTAGAGGATTCCTCGGTCGAATAAGTAGAGTCAGTGGCCGCAATATCTTCGATGACCCGGGCGGATTGATTGATGTCTCCACCAGCCTCGATCTGCGTGCCCTGGTCGGTGATGGTATCCTCAGCCTTACGGGTGAAGTTACCACCCGACTTAAAGCTACTGGTAACATTGGTAGTTGAGCCACTGGCACTAGTTGCATTCTCGTTTTTCACACGCATACCTGCGCTTGCTTCAGCGCCAACAGAGGCACCTATCGACGCGCCTGCCTCGGCTGACGCGCTTGCATCGGCTGACCCACCTGCCCCCACCTCAACGCCTGCTTCGACCGAAGCGCCTGCTTCGGCGCCCGCTTCCGCGGAAGCCTTCCCGTCAACATAAAACCCTACGGTGTCAGCAGTTTTCGACGAGGTGTTGCGCTCTACATCCTGAGCAGCTAGATTTTTAATATCCTTGGCCTCAATATCCAGTGCGCCACCAGACTCCACCTCTGCGCCAACAAATTTTGCTGTCTCCTCGGACTTTATGGACATGTTGCCGCCTGACTTAAAAGAAGAACTTGTATTGGAGAGTTTGTAAGCGGTCGACTGTTCATTCTCAGTACGCATACCAAACGTGGCGGTGCCGCTAGCTTCAGCCTCTGCGCTGGCGCTAGCACTAGCGCTAGCACTGGCGTTAGCACTCGCACCAGCGCTGACGCCAGTAACGCCGGCTTGCGCATCTGCACTCGCATCTGCACTCGCATTTGCACTCGCATTTGCACTCGCATTTGCTGACGCTTCGCCTTCGCCAAACATACCGACCGAGACTCGGTCGATTTGTGTGTTGCTAAACTCCTCATTGCGGCCAGTCAGGACTTCAGTGTTCTTGGCCTCCGTGTCCATGTCGCCACCGCTCTCGAGTTTAGAGCCCTGAACCTTCAATGTACCATCTGTTTTAGCTGTGAGGTTACCACCAAATTTAAAGATTGAAGCCACACTGGTATTTGATCCCGATTGCGTAGTGGTGACCGTTGTCTCCACTAACTTTAAATCAGCTGTGCCTGATGCTTCTGCATTTGCTTCTGCATTTGCTTCTGCATTTGCGTCTGCGTTGGCACTCACACTGGCGCTTGCACCAAGCGAGCTCGTGCCACTGTCAGATTCAGTACCGGAACTGGAGCTTGAACTAGAATCTGAACTAGAGCCTGAACTGGAATCACCATCACTTCCAACTTTAAAGAATGTTGTAGTTTCGGTGCGAGTGTTAACGCGCTCTTCGTCCAGACCGTCCAGAATATTAATGCCCTCTTTAGCAAAGGAAAATCCGTCACCAGCGCCGGTCACCTCTGAACCTTGAATCGTGATAGATTTTTCAGACTTGAGCGTGGTGTTCCCACCGACCGTGAGCGTTGAGCCAGAATTAGTTCCGCTAAAAGCGTCAGTTGTTGTTTTCGATTTACCAAACAGACCACCTCCCACGCCTAGACCTTTAACCGTAGAGGTAGTTGTGCTGGTGACTTTGTCCTGGCGCGCCAAGACATTGAGGTCACCACCGGCGTCTACATCGAGGTCGCCCCCAACTTCTGCGTTACTGCCAGCAATCGTGGTGTCGCCGCCGCTCTTAATGGTGAGCGCACCGCCTATTTCCACCGAGGAGCCTATATTGGTCTCAGTGGTGGTGGTCTTGGTTACACTGCTAGATGTACCAAAGCCACCTGTCTTGGTACTTCGATCCATGCCTCTAGAAGTAGTTGTTTTATCGACAATGGTATCGACAGTGACATTCTCGCCAGCAGACAATGAAGCATCACCACCGGATTTGACCTTCGCCCCTAACACGATGATATCTTTTTTGGCATCCAGGCTCAAATCACCCGTCGACGTAATACTGCCTTCTTTGCCAATTCGAGTGACCGCAGTTAAACCAGAATCAAAGGTCTGTGCGCTAGTCTCGTTTTTGATGCTACCTTCCGTCGACGTGACGGACACATTCCCGCCCGTGATCGTGCCGCTGGTGTTCGTGATGTCTCCCGTGGAGGTGATTGCCAATTCCTTGTCTGCACTGATCGTTCCGCCTATGTTAGTGACCGTGTCGGCATCGATAATCACATTGCCCCCTGCGATGACTGCGCCCACAATGACGTCACGTGTCGCCGCCGCAAGGTAGACCACCGGTGCCAGTACTTTTTGGCCCGCTACCGTAGTTTCCACCATCCACACCATGTCCTCCTTAAGGTTGGAGATCTGATCTGCTGTGAGCGGCGCGCCAAATTCAAAACCAGATGATTTACTTTGAGAGATGCCTTGATCCATCAGCCGTTTCATCTGATCTGCCTCACTCCCGTAGCCGCTGATAATGTTATTACCCGTTTTAGAAATCAACTGTTGGCGAATTAGATACCCCTCATAATTGGCATCACCCAGACGTTTGATTTCCGCATCCGGGCTATATCCATAGTGCTGCATCATATAGTCCGAACCGACAAAACTAGCTCCAACCGCAAAGAGCGGATTGGTTTCAACCAAATATTTTTGGTCAGGGCTCTTACTTATGACAAAATACCCATTAGGGCTGGTTGGAAGTGCTATCTCCAAACCGCTAAAGTTTACGGCTGTTGCACCGGTGGCTGTCGTGGCCCCTGTGACCCCTACGGCAGCGCTGCCTGTCAAGCCAGTAGCGCCGTCAGCTGAAGCTGCCCCTGTGACCCCTACGGCAGCGTTGCCTGTCAAGCCAGTAGCGCCATCAGCTGAAGCTGCCCCTGTGACCCCTACGGCAGCGTTGCCTGTCAAGCCAGTAGCGCCGTCAGCTGAAGCTGCCCCTGTGACCCCGACGGCGGCGTTGCCTGTCAGGCCAGTTGCACCGCCAGCTGAGGCTGCCCCTGTGACCCCTACGGCAGCGTTGCCTGTCAGGCCAGTTGCACCGCCAGCCGCCGTCACCGCGGTAACCGCTGTTGATACGGTAACGTTGCTTGTCCCACTTGGCGTGGAAAAGGCGGGGTCTTGAGCGGCCGCCGAACCCTTAGAACTTACTGCAGCAGCTTTGACCAAAATTGTTCCACCAGCGAACAAGCCAGCGCTCATATTTGCTGCCGTTGAGACTATCCCGGTGTCCAATTTGTACGCTTCGGCCTGCCCCTGGTCTTTTGCCCAGCTCCCGCCAGCGCCAAAATTGGGAGTACGTGTACCTTTCGAATTGTACCAGCCCACAGTGCTTTCGGCTTTGGCCTTGGTATCAGCACTGTACCAATTTGATTTATCTTTTCCAACCTTTTTGTCAATAAATCTCCCCCATTTGCGTAAAAATTCATGCGTATTTAGGTCAAATGATTCATTAACGAAGTCGCCCGTACCAGCCACGGTGAGATTTTCGACTGCGGACAAAACAGCGGCCTTATTGGATGCAGTCCCTGCGCCAAAGTTGACAGTCAGGCTTCCACCAGACAAGATTTGAGGCTTGGGCGAGGCGGGTAAAGGTCCACTTAATATCTCGCTGACGGTGGTCACATCTTGGTAGCCCTTAAAACGATTGTCCTTACAACCAAATCCTTTACAACTTTCCCTAATTTCTCCGGTGTACACTGTAACTCCGGTAACCGCGTTATCCCAATCAAAACTTTTTGTGGGCAGAACGATATCATATCCATTTTTAAAACTCGTTGACGTATTAACCTCAATATTGGTAGCGGCCTTAATGGCACCACTGTTGACAAATGTAGGTGTAGTGAAGACCATCGTGCCGTCACTGTCCATCGTGCCGCCGGCGTAGTTAGTCATGCCGGCGGATGCGTTCACACTCAATTTAGTGCCTGTGTAAAAAGAGGCGTTTGCCGCGTTAGTTAAGGTGCCGCCAGTAGCACGGAGATCAAGGTGGGCTAATGACGACATGCCTGCAAGGGATGCGTTCGTGATTGAAGCAGCACTGAGCGTTAAGTTGCCACCGGCGTGGACCACGCCGTTGTTGGTAAAGGCATTGTCAACCGTAATCGTGTTTGCGGCACCCTGGCTAATGTTGGCCAATATTTTGGAGCCAACCGCACTCACCGATAGGTCGCCCAGTTCCAAGGACATAGCCCCCGAACTGCTCACAGCACCAGTATCACTTATAATCAAACTGTTGGCATTAATACCAACACTTTGGCTGGTAAGCACCCCAGTGCCATTGACGGTGATGTCAACGCCTCGCCCATTGCTCTGGCCTTTGATATCCAATAGTGCTCCAGATTGAATTCGACCCGAATTATTGAGCGCATAGCTGCTGTCAGTTCCCCGAATCGTCAGATTACCGTCGTTCAAGAGCTGCGAGCTGTTGGTCAACGTGCTTGCGACGTTAAATGCGGCAGTACCCAAAGATTGAAGCGTGCCCGTATTGTTGATGGTGGCGGCAGTGATAGTACTACCTTGCTCAGCTTGCAGAGTACCTGAATTGGTTAAGCTATTAGACACGCTCACCAGCGTCGTTTTTGCAAGCAGCGTGCCTGAGTTCGTCAATGCGCCACCAATGGCAAGTGTCGTGTCCGCATTCGATTGGAATGTCCCGCTGTTATCAAGACTGGCGAGTGTCGTATCCAGCGTAAGACCCAAAACCGTCCCCGCTTGCGTGTTAAACGTCGCGTTGGCACCAGTGATATTCAATGCGTTCCCGGCTTGCACAACCCCTGTGCTTACATTGCTAATAGCCAGTGCCGCGCTACCTGCGCTGATGTTTAGGTCGTTATCAGCAAGAAGCTTACCCGTGTTCGCCAGTACAGTGTTCACATTCAACTGAAGGTCTTCAGCCGATTGCAGCGTCCCATCATTGCTCAGCGTGCCAAGTGTGAACGTTCCAGATTGCCCATCTGTGCTCGACGCAACAAAAATGCCAGCGTTGGTCAAGGTATCAGCGGCCATTGTGGTGCCCGTTGTCCCTTGTATTTTCCCACTGCTTTGGTTTGTCACTGTCGCAGCTTTAATAGCCAATGCGCCATCGGCAAGCACCACACCACTGTTGGTGATGTTTTCAGTAGCGCCACCACTTATATCGGCTATGTCTAAAGTCGTCTTAGCCTGCAAAGTACCACTGTTGCTCAGCGTGCCAGTAACGCGTGCCGTGACACTACCTGTGTCGGA
>JAVLEV010000070.1:0-10325 GCA_031920365.1 Planktomarina sp.
TTGTTTTGGTAGGTGAGACTAATTCTTGCAGTAGGACAGCTTCTATTTTGCAATCATTATATACTAGATTGGAACAAGGCAGGCAGGTGTTGCCTGCGGATGTTACTGCAGAACTGCTTATGAATGAGACTGGTGTCGATACGATAAAGGTCGATAAACAGATGGACATGTTTCGTGGCGGTCCGGTTGAGATCAAAACCCGAAAAAAACTGGTTGAGCCACGCACTGCAGCGCAAAAAGCATATGTGCAAGCCTTGTTTAAAAGTGAGTTGTGCTTTGGCATTGGCCCTGCTGGTACCGGTAAGACCTATTTGGCTGTTGCCGTAGCTGTGTCGATGTTCATTACGGGCCGAGTGGATAAAATTATCTTGTCACGTCCTGCAGTCGAGGCAGGCGAGCGTTTAGGTTTTTTGCCTGGCGACATGAAGGAAAAAGTTGATCCGTACATGCAGCCACTCTACGATGCTTTAAACGACTTCTTGCCCGCCAAACAAATGGCTAAGCTCATGGAAGATAAAGCTATTGAGATTGCCCCGTTGGCGTTTATGCGCGGGCGCACTTTGGCGAATGCATTTGTGGTGCTGGATGAAGCGCAAAACGCCACATCAATGCAGATGAAGATGTTTTTGACTCGGTTGGGTGAAGGCAGCCGTATGGTGATTACTGGGGACCGCACTCAGATCGATTTACCACGTGGGGCTCAATCTGGTTTAGCGGACGCTGAACGGCTGCTTGGAGCTATTCCTAAGATTAGTTTTAATTACTTCACCTCCAAAGATGTAGTTAGACATCCTCTGGTTGCAGCCATTATTGACGCCTATGAAATGGATAACCCATGAGTCTCGAGTTTGAGTTTGTAGTTAAAGACCCGCGTTGGGATATTGACCAACTTTCTGAGGTTGGTGCAAGATCGGCATTTGTCCTGTCAGATCACCTGATATTTCCCGATATGGCCAGTGCCGTTGTGATGGCCTGCAGTGATTTAACAATTGCAGAGCTCAACAAAAAATTCAGAGGCAAACCTCAGCCCACGAATGTTTTGTCATGGCCTTCTGCTGAGTTAGCTACAAGAATAGCAGGACGCGCACCACTATTGCCCGTAGAGGCAGAATTGGGCGACATTGCGATGGCTTTTGAGAGCTGCATTAGCGAAGCTTACACTGCCAATCTTTCAATTATGGATCATGTTACACATCTGCTTATACATGCTACCTTGCATCTCATTGGTTATGATCACGTAGAAAACACTGATGCAGAATTGATGGAGAAAATAGAGGTCGATGTACTTGCCAAACTTGGTATTAGTAATCCATACAAGGTACATGATTGAAATTATTGAATGGTGCTATGCCACATATAGATGATCAAACTGGCGGCTCGGATGCCAGTGATGACCCGCCAAGTATGGATTTACGCACACTGGGATTTTGGGAAAGGCTAAAATGGGCTTTTCTGGGACACGTGCCTGACTTAAAAAATACGGGTTTTTCTGGGATTCAGGGCGGAAATACTAGCCCTGGTATCTGGAACCTCCGTCAATTGCGTGTGGAAGATGTGATGGTGCCTAAGGCAGATATTAAATCTGTACCTGTGACAATCACAAAAGAAGATCTTGTAAATGTGTTCCGTGACAGTGGATTGACAAGGTTGCCTGTTTATAACGGTACTTTAGATACGCCCTCAGGCTTCGTTCATTTGAAAGACATCGCCTTAAAGCATGGCTTCAACGGCTCAGGTGGCCGTTTGGCCCTAAAAACGATGCTTCGGCCGTTGCTTTTTGTTCCACCCTCGATGCCTATCGGCGTACTGCTGGCAAAGATGCAAGCGGACCGAATACATATGGCTCTGGTAGTTGATGAATATGGCGGTACGGATGGGTTAGTAACTATCGAGGATTTGATAGAACAGGTCATTGGTGAAATTGAAGATGAGCATGATCCAGATGAGGGGGCCTTTTGGGTCATTGAAAAACCTGGATGCTATTTGGCGCAAGCCAAAACGCCTTTGGATGAATTTCAGCAAGAGATTGGCCGTGACCTTTCAGATGTGGCAGAGGTGGACCCTGAAGAGGTAGACACACTTGGTGGCTTAGTTTTTATGTTACTCGGACGTGTGCCTGCACGTGGAGAGGTGATCAACCATCCAGCCGGTGTTGAATTTGAAATCATAGATGCTGACCCCAGACGTGTCAAAAGGCTCAGGGCTCATGTTCGACACGACGAAACTAATTAATTTTTGGGATAAAGCACCACGTTGGATGCGCCTAATGGTGATTTTTTTGTCAGGTGGACTAGCCGGATTGGGCCAAGCTCCCTTTGACGCTCCAGTATTTATGCTTTTAGGGCTTGGCATTGGTATGTGGACTGCAAGTTGGCCCTCATCACACTCCCACTTTGCACATGGTTGGATATTGGGTGGTGGATATTTTACTGTTGCGTTGGCTTGGGTAATGCAACCGTTTTTGGTAGATTGGCATGCGACAGGTTGGATGGCTCCCTTTGCTCTTGTTGCTATGGCCGCCGGTTTGGCGATATTTTGGGGGTGTGCTTTTGCTATTATGAAGGTCGGTAAGCCACTCCTGATTTGTGTAGCGCTGTTTGCGGCAGAAGTGGCAAGGACCTACCTATTTACTGGCTTTCCCTGGGCATTGATCGGCTATGTTTGGATTGATACGCCTCTATATCAGTTAGCCGCTTTAATAGGGCCGCACGGTATGACATTGCTAACAATTGCGATGGCATATTGCTTAGTCAACGCCTGGTTCCCATATAGGTTGGGTCTTATAGGATTAGCATTAATTCTGCAATTTGCCCCAAATATTGAGACACTGGGGCCAGTAAATGGTGCAGCGGTTGTCCGCCTCATTCATCCTAACGTAGTACAAACTGAAAAATGGGATCCAGATCGCATGAAAAGTATTTATCAACGCCATGTTGCGCTGATGGATACGGATGGTGATGTTAATTTGATCGTCTGGCCTGAAACATCAGTCTACTTACCGATTTCATTGGTGCAAGGTGAAATTGCAGAGGTTGCCCAAGGTGCTTATGTCATTGTTGGATATCAAAATAACTTTGCTGATCATCAATATTTTAACACCTTTGGTATTATTTCTCCAAATGGTGATCTGGAGGCTGAATATCACAAAAGCCGCTTGGTACCTTTTGGGGAATATCTGCCTTTTGCAAAGTTGGCTGCTTTTTTTGGAGTACAACGCGATGCGTTTTCTGCTGGAAACGGCCCTTCCACTTTGCACATCCCGGGTATTGGCAACATCCAGCCTTTAATTTGTTACGAGGGCATTTTTCCTCAATTTGTTGGCGCCACTGATATTCGACCAGAGCTTCTGGTCCTTATTACAAATGATGCATGGTTTGGCGAAGGCCAGGGTCCTGCGCAGCATTTTGCTCAAGCGCGCGCCCGCGCTATTGAGCTGGGTTTGCCCATGGTGCGTGTGGCCAACCGCGGCGTGAGCACTGTTATAGATGGAAAAGGCGCTTATGGCACCAGTTTGCAGGGTGATGATGTAGGTTTTATTGATCTAGCCATTCCAGCAAGCTTGTTACCAACTTTTTATAGCAGATTCCCTTGGTTGTTAACGGTATTAATGAGCCTGTTTTTGATAATGGCTTCTTTTTTCAAACCCTACAAGGAATTTAGATTGACGTCAGTTTGAATGCCTTCTAGTTCAGACTATCTACAACGGCTTCCTGACGTAGATCTAATTTCACCGGAGCTCTTCAAATGACAAGATCAAATTTTATTTTTACTTCTGAGTCCGTTTCTGAGGGTCACCCTGACAAGCTCTGCGACCGCATATCAGACGCTGTTTTGGACGCTTTTTTGACTGAGGAGCCCGAAGCGAGGGTTGCAGCGGAAACATTTGCAACAACCAACAGAGTTATCATCGGTGGTGAGGTTGGCCTCACGGACCAAGCTAAATTATCACAATATATGGGTAAAATTGATAAAATTGTTCGTGATTGCATTAAAGATATTGGCTATGAACAGGATAAATTTCACTGGAACACGGTTGAGGTCACTAACTTGCTGCATGAGCAGTCAGCGCATATCGCGCAAGGTGTGGATGCTGGATCCGACAAGGACGAAGGCGCTGGTGATCAAGGTATTATGTTTGGTTATGCCACTACTGAGACTCCAGAGTTAATGCCAGCTCCTATTCAATATGCGCATGCAATCCTGCGGCGTTTAGCGGAGGTTCGGAAAAATGGCACGGAACGGGATCTTGGCCCTGACGCCAAATCGCAACTTTCTTTGCGTTACGTTGACGGTAAGCCTGTTGAGGTCACATCGATTGTTCTGTCCACCCAACACAGCTCGGAAGATCAAGACAGTGCATATATCAGGGACATTGTTGAGCCCTATATTCGTGAGGTTATTCCTGCAGAATGGATTACGGCCAAGACAGAATGGTGGATTAACCCCACAGGTACGTTCGTGATTGGTGGGCCGGATGGCGATGCGGGCCTAACCGGTCGAAAGATTATTGTTGATACGTACGGTGGTGCGGCGCCCCATGGTGGTGGCGCGTTTTCTGGTAAAGATCCGACCAAGGTTGACCGCTCTGCGGCGTATGCTGCGCGCTATCTTGCCAAAAACGTTGTGGCTGCTGGTATGGCTGATCGTTGCACCTTGCAATTGTCTTACGCTATTGGGGTTTCTAAGCCTTTGTCGATCTACGTTGATACACACGGTACGGGCCAAGTTCCTGACGAAGAGATTGAACGTGCTGTAGCCCAATGTATGGATCTCACCCCGCGTGGCATTCGTGAACGTTTGGGTATGAATCGCCCTATCTACGAACGCACTTCATCTTATGGCCACTTTGGCCGAGCTCCCGAGGCTGATGGTGGCTTTAGTTGGGAAAAAACTGATCTGATTGAAGCGCTGAAAAAAATCATTTAGTGACAGAATTGCTTTCGCTCGCTTTGATGAACCATAAAGTAGGGTTTGCTTTAACGGTCCCTTTTTCTGAGAGATAGCAATGGATCACCGAAATTTTTATGGTCGTATCAAGGGTAAAACCCTGAACGCAGCTCAGTATCGTTATTTGGATGAAGATTTGCCAAGGTTGTCTGTTCTGGGAGTTACCAGATTGGAAAATCCAGAACGGGATCTTTTGGACATCGATACGCTGACTGGTGGCCGGCCACTTTGGCTAGAGGTTGGTTTTGGCGGTGGTGAGCATTTGGTCCATCAGGCGCTACACAATCCTGATGTGCAGTTTTTGGGGGTTGAGCCCTATGTAAACGGTGTGGCGATGCTTTTAGGTAAGATGCGTAAGGCGGGTGTGACCAATATTAAGTTACATATGGGTGATGCGCGCAATTTAATGGATGTTTTGCCGGACGAAAGTGTTTGTAAAGCGTTTTTACTTTACCCAGACCCTTGGCCTAAAATACGCCATCATCGCCGCCGTTTTGTGACGCCAGAACATTTGATTCCGTTGAGTAAATGCCTGAAGCTTGGCGCGGAGTTTCGCGTGGCCACAGATATTGAAGACTATGTGCGGCAAACTCTGCAAGAAGTGCCAAAGGCAGGGTTTGATTGGCTTGCTGAAGGGCCAGAAGACTGGCGCGCGCCTTGGGGCGATTGGATCTCAACACGCTATGAGTTAAAAGCTGTGCGCGAAGAACGCACTCCGCACTATATGACATTTCGAAAAACATAGGGTGTTGTAGTCTGAGGTGTGGACCTCTGTTGGCTTGGCCGCTATCACTCAACCAAATAGTGAGGGGACGTATATGTCAGGCCATGGTGCAGTAATTCCAATGACTTCACATAAATCTGGTGCGTTAATGGGTCAGGCAGATGTGCCTGGGGATAAATCCATTTCACACAGATCGCTTATTCTGGGCGCCTTGTCTGTGGGAGAAACCCGCATTCAAGGCTTGCTTGAGGGTGATGACGTTCTTGACACTGGTAAGGCCATGCAAGCCTTTGGCGCTGATGTGATCAACCATGGCGGTGGGTTTTGGTCTGTACATGGCGTGGGTGTAGGCGGATTTGGAGAGCCCGACCAGGTGATCGATTGTGGCAATTCTGGCACTGGCGTACGTTTGATTATGGGGGCAATGGCTACCTCCCCGATTACAGTGACATTTAGTGGCGATAGCAGTTTGAACAAGCGCCCGATGGGACGAATTACTGATCCCCTAGCGTTGTTTGGTGCCCAATCCTATGGCCGCTCTGAAGGACGTTTGCCACTTACAATTATTGGTGCGCCAGAGGCGGTTCCAGTGCGATATAAAGTGCCGATGCCCTCAGCGCAGGTAAAATCCGCTATCTTGCTGGCGGGTTTAAATGCGCCGGGCCAAACAGTGGTGATCGAAAAAGAGAAAACGCGCGATCATACGGAGCGAATGCTGGTAGGTTTTGGTGCGGAATTGACAGTTGAAGACACGGATGAGGGCCGCGTGATTACCCTGACAGGCCAACCCGAACTACAGCCACAGAATATCATTGTGCCGCGCGATCCCTCGTCGGCTGCCTTTCCTGTTTGTGCGGCGCTGATCGTTGAAGGCTCCGATGTCCTGGTACCGAATATCGGGTTGAATCCGACCCGTGCAGGCCTGTTTTATACTTTGCAAGACATGGGCGCGGATTTAACATTCGAAAATGAGCGCAAGGAGGGAGGGGAACCAGTTGCCGATCTACGTGCTAAATATTCCCCCAATATGCAAGGTATTGCAGTCCCGCCGGAGCGGGCAGCCTCAATGATTGACGAATATCCAATCCTCTCTGTTGTTGCGAGTTTTGCGCGCGGAGTTACTCGGATGCACGGGGTTAAAGAGCTTCGCGTTAAAGAAAGTGACCGTATCGAGGCAATGGCAGCCGGCCTGCGCGCAGCAGGTGTAATTGTTGAAGAAGGGCCAGATTGGTGGCATGTACATGGGCTGGAAGGCTGTGTCCCGGGTGGTGCCGTTGTGGCCACGCATCTCGATCACCGGATCGCCATGTCATTTCTGATTTTAGGCATGGGTGCTAAAAATGGTATGTCCATTGATGATGGTGGTCCCGTGGCTACGTCCTTTCCTAAATTCGAATCCTTGATGACCGATTTGGGCGCTCGTATTTCTTGGACAGAAGCGTGAACGAGTTGAAGACCGGCAGTTGTCTTTCTAGTCTGCTATATTATACGACACTTGGCCCATTGTACCTAGTGATTGCTTTACTATTTTCGAAGGTTTATTTCACGGGCGCACTGCTATCCGTTTTGTTTGGTATGTTTTTTTCGATAACAAGAAAAATTACTTTCTGTTCGACGATGATCTCTGCCTCAGGAAAAGGCCGATGATGCTGCACGCTCAATTTAATTTTATAGCTGATAAGAGGTCTAAATGGGTTTCACCGTAGCCATTGACGGTCCTGCAGCAGCTGGCAAAGGTACGATAAGCAAAGCCGTTGCTGCTTATTTTGACATGGCGCATTTGGATACTGGGCTGTTGTATCGGGCGGTTGGCGCTCTAGTCCTATGTGGTAAGGATCCTTTAGTAGCTGCACAGTCCTTGCGATCAGAGGACCTAGAAGGGCCAAATTTGCGCAGTGCAGAAGTAGCGCAGGCCGCGTCGCAGGTTGCAGTGATGGCCGATGTGCGCGCTGTGTTGATTGACTTTCAACGCCAGTTTGCGCGGCGTGAGAATGGGGCTGTTTTGGACGGTCGTGATATCGGTACTGTGATCCTGCCAGAGGCTAAGGTAAAGTTATTTTTGACTGCAGATGCCGAGGTGCGTGCGGAGCGCAGATATAAAGAACTACAAGAAAGTGCTGTAAAGACTAGTTTTGCGCAGGTGCTGTCAGATGTAATAATGCGCGATACCCGTGACAGAGAGCGCACAGCAGCGCCCATGGTAGCAGCGGCTGATGCAGTTGTGATCGATACTTCATGTATGAGCATGGAGGCCGCGATAGCGGCTGCGATTGCTGTCGTCCAAAAAGGAATCTCATCATGAGAAAACGCAATTTTCCACATACTGGTGCTGAGGTGTCTAGAATGGGTATTGGCGCCATGTCTTTTTCGAATTTCTACGGGGAAGTCAGTCGTGATCAGGTATTTTCTATTTTGAACACAGCGCGTGACCTCGGTGTGACACACATCGATACCGCAAGTATTTATGGCATGGGCGGGTCGGAGACGCATATTGGCGCATATTTGGCAGATAATCCGGAGGCTAGGAGTTTTTTCCATATAGCTAGCAAGGGTGGGATCACCGACCGCAAAGATCCGCACCGGCTTTTTAACAATGAAGCTGTTTATATTGAGGATCAACTTAACGCTAGTTTGACGCGTATGGGGGTTGAGCAGATTGCTCTCTACTACATCCACCGCCGTGATCCGGAGGTGCCAATTGAAGAACTTACTGAAACGCTTGCCCAACTTGTGAAATCTGGCAAAATTGGTGGGTTTGGCTACTCTGAGATATCTCCCACTTCGCTCCGGGCTGCCCATGCTGTGCATCCGGTCACGGCGGTTCAATCTGAATATTCTTTGTCAACCCGGACTCCAGAGCTGGGTGTAATTCAAACCTGTGCGGCCCTTGGCACCACTTTTGTGGCCTTTTCTCCAGTTGGTCGCAGTTTATTGACTGACAAGCCGCATGAAATTGAGTCTGTGCAGAATATGCCATTTTTGGTAGAAAATCCACGTTTTATGGAGCCTAATTTGAGCCTCAATATTGCGGCTGCTGCCCCATTTAGGGCGCTGGCGGCTGATTTTGGCCTCACAGCCGCAGGTTTGGCGATTGCCTGGTGCCTAGCTAAAGGTGACCATATTTTGCCGATACCGGGTACGCGCAATGTGGAACATTTTAAGGGCCTAGTTGCGGGTAGTCGCTATGGGTTGAGCCCTGAAGAACTAATCTTGGTGGAGGCTGCCGTGCCCATGGGCTGGGTCAATGGTGACCGTTATTCGGAAGCACAATGGGCTGGACCTGAACGCTACGCCTAGGGCTCCTGCCGGGCCACCTGCGCGTCTAGTGCAGCATTAAATTCTGCCACGGCCATACCAGTGGTCAAGGCCCTGCGGCACAACGCAGCTTGCGTCTCAGGAGCCAACCCGCCGATGGGTGGATCTGTGTCGAGATTGGTCGGGAAGGCATAGCCTTCTGAACAGGCTGAAATTGCTGCGTCTATTTCGCGTGGTGTGAGATCATGATCTCGAGCACACAATACTTTGTAAAGGCGCTTAGTCATGTCCAACCTGTCTAGTGTTTCCATTGGGCGACCAAAGGCAGAAGAAACTTGTAACAGGTTGGCCATGCGGTGGATATCAAAGCTCACATTTTCTCCGCCTGCATGGTAGAGAGCTGGGCTGAAAAATAGTACATCTCCTTTTGCCAAAGGTACCTGTACATGATGCTCCTCAAAATAAGCGCGAAATTCTGCTTGTGTAAAGGCTAGGTATCCGTGGCGAAAAATCTGACTGAAGGGCAAAAGTTTGGTTGGCCCGCTTTTGATGGGCATATCTACGTGCGCTATAGCACCCTGGAGGGTGAGCAAAGGCGATAAGTCATGCACATGCGCGGGATAGCTTGCGGCCACGTCCCTAGATTGAAAGCCTAGGTGATAATCACGATGTGGATGTTGCGCCGCGCCAGTGGGGCGCACAAGGTTTATTTGAGACGTCATTTGATAATTCGGCCCAAGCCAAGCCTTACAAGCCGTATCGATGGCTAAGTTGCCAAAATACTGTGCAAATACTAGCGGATTATATTGGCAAAGCTTTTGCGCAGAATTCCAAATACGATCATTGGCACCAGAAACTGCGAAGTGATCAGCTTTATTGCTGCTGGTGGCTTTTTCATCAGCAATAATTTGATTATAAATAACAGATGCAGCATCAATACAACCAGTGTTTGCATAGGCATTTTTGAGTACCAAAACCCCGGCTGTGTTGTGCAAGACATCCGCCCATTCAGCTCGAAGTTTTTCGGTGTCGCAGTTTAAATCCAACCTGCTGATATCGTAAAGAGGCACATTATATTTAATTTCATGGGCCTGTGGTACTTCTTTGTGGGTAAGCCGACGTTCTACCTGCTGGGCAAGTTGTTCCAAATCGCAGTCTTTTGGTGAGAGATGGGCAGGCATACTGGGCTCCAAATTTTTTCCTGGTTTATACTAGACTTTTATAAGGCGGTAGTAGGCAGGAAAAAACCCCAATGACACACTAATTTTCGCTAAAAGAAATAGCTTGGCATTTGGCAAAAAGACGACACGCTTGTGCACAAAAGTTTTCTTTATTGATGCCAGTAGTGGAGTAGGTCTGTCCTTTGACACTGCGCCAAGATCACCGCTGTGGTACAGGG
>JAVLEV010000071.1:0-2020 GCA_031920365.1 Planktomarina sp.
CCAACAGTGACGCGTGCGCCGATCGCGTTTATGTTTCCACCGCCTTGTAATAATTTTATACCAAGCCAATGGCCTGTATTTTTTGTCTGATTTCGGTAAATTTCCATTGGTGCGCGCCTGTTCAAGACAAGAATATCAAGCCGCCCATCCAAGTCGAAATCCGCTACAGCAGCACCTCGACCGCGTTCACTGCTCCCAACGCCTGCAGTGAGTCCACCCTCAATGAAGGTGCCATTGGCCTGCTGAATTAGCAAGTTATTGGGATCATGGATTGCATTTGATGGCATCTGATCGACGTTACCTTTTGAAATAAAGAGATCGGCGAGGCCGTCATTATTGACATCGCCAAATTGGGCGTGCCATCCTGTTGAAGGACGTCCGTCATCGCCAAAGTAAGGTTTGTGTGCGTATGTGCCCGTCGTAAATGGTGCGTTGGTGTAACTGCCATCCTCGTTTGCCATTTGCAACAGTTGGTCCCCCATTGATGTGAGAACAACTTCGTCACGACCATCACCAGTTATATCTCTGCTAGCTATACCCATCCCCCAGATCGACACTTTCTTCCAGCCGTCAGTTTCATCCAAAAAACGGCCTTCAGATATATCCCACATTTGCTCATAGCCATTGCGAACATAATATTGTCGGTCGTTAGAAATTCGCAAACGCATTGTGCCACTTGCATCTCGGGCTGCGAGCATTGAAAGTGAGCAAAAACCAGGTTGGAGTGGGCGTGTATGATATCGTCCAGCTGATGGTGTTAATAATTGATGGCTGTCGCATGCAAAAAAGGGTCCATCTGGATTGTGCAAGTCAACATAGTTTCCAACAACCATATTGGGTAGACCATCATCGCGCCACCAGGCGCTAAATGCAGTAGACCACTGATCTGTTTTAGGGATTCTAAATTCGTCGCTAGCGTCCGTAAATGTGCATTCTTCGCCTCCTTTTAGGAGGATATTAGCTCCAATACGAAGGACAAAGAGGTCCATATATCCGTCGGCATTTATATCTATGGGATATGCTCCTGTTGTGTTCATTATTTTAGGAATCTCAGACTTTTCAAATTTAAAGTCGCCTTGATTTACGAATAATACTGCTGCCTCAGTCCCGCCAGCAGCAAAAATATCGGGCAAAGCATCGCTGTTGCAATCCATGACCGCAACGCCACCACCGACAAAGTGGTTCCACTCACCAGAATAGCTATGATGCGGTAGTTCGCTGGAGAGGTCTTTAAATAAGGGTGCGCTTTGTGCTGGTGACCAAAGCATCATTGCAATTAAAATAATTTTCTTCAAGTTTTCTGGCGCCCTTCGACTACGACTGTTTTTGTTAACTCTGTGAGTGCCAGGGCTGTTGCGCCACGGGCCCAAACCATGTCTCCCCAAGACTGGATTTGTATCTGAGTTTCATGGCGGCTGTGATAGAGTGATAATGCACGCATTTCTGATTGCATATTTTTAGCATTAAGAAAGTCGTCCCGCATTAGCTGGCCAGAAAGGATGATTAATTCTGGATCAAAAAGGTGAATGACGTTAGAAAGTGCTACTGCCAGATACCGCCCTGCACGTTGAAAAATTGTGTGGACAACCTGGTCACCAGCTGCCGCTTTTGCGTAAAGTTTTTTCAGAACTTCAGGTAAGTTTTGCGCTTTGTCAGGCGGCGTATCAAGGATAGTTGATGCCTCACGGGCAAGGGCATAGTCGGCAAGGTAGGCTTCCAAGCAACCGCGTTGACCACAGCGGCATAAAGCACCGTCTAGCTGGACCTTAGTATGGCCGAGCTCTAAGCCCATTCCATGGGCACCACGAAATAGTTGGTTGTCGATAACAAACCCCATCCCTACACCATTCTCGATAGTCACAACCACAAAGTTACTCAGAGCGCGCCCTGCGCCAAACCAAAGCTCAGCAAGCGTGAGTACATTGGCGTCGTTATCGATCAGAACTGGTGTGCCAAAATGGGTTACAAATAAATTTCCAAGAGAGACGTCTAAATCTTTTAACAGTGGAGACCAAGCAAC
>JAVLEV010000071.1:2120-10017 GCA_031920365.1 Planktomarina sp.
CTAGTTTCGCGTGCTACACTTTGAACTTCTCGTAGAAATCCATCAGAAATTAAATCAGCAGTTAGTGCAGTCACAGAGCCTGGACTTACATCAAGAGTTCGTGCTATTGTAGATCGGGCAATTTGACCACTAGCTCGAACTTGTTCAAAAATTTGCTGCCGTAGCGAATATGCCTCGCGCGCTGATGGCCTTAGTATTGGGCCATATCCAATGGTCGTAGGAATTGATTCGGTTTCTTGAGTAAACCCTTCCTCAGACATAAATTCATCCTTTGAACTATAGATTGCTATAACACTCAAGAAATTGACTAAAATAGTGATGTTAGGGAGTAAAAATTTGTTATTTCTCATATTTCCATATTTTTATATACAAACTTAAAAATTTTAATTTGACAACTGAATTATATACATCAACATAGGTTAGCGGCTTTGAGTGGCTGCAGCTTTAACGAGCAAAAATTTTTGGGAGAAATAAAATGAATAAGTTAATTTTAGCAGCTGCAGTAGCGGCCGCTGGTTTCACTAGTTCTGCTGCAGTTGCAGACGTGATTGGTGTTTCTTGGGCGAGCTTTCAGGAAGAACGCTGGAAAATCGATGAAGCGGCAATGGTTGCTGCAATTGAAGCTGCAGGCAACACATACGTGTCAGCTGATGCAGAATCATCCTCTGCAAAGCAGTTGACTGATATTGAGGCGTTACTAACTCAGGGCGTTGACGCTTTAATCATTAATGCGTGGGATAAAGACGCAATTGCCCCTGCTATTGAAGCTGCTGCAAACGAAGGTATTCCGGTTATTGGCTACGACCGTCTAATTGAAGACGCTCGTACATTTTACCTAACATTTGACAACGTTGGCGTTGGCCGCATCATTGCCAAATCCGTACAGGCTGTTCAGCCTTCAGGAAACTATGCAATTATAAAGGGTGACCCAGGTGATCCAAACGCGATGTTCTTGCTTCAAGGTATGATGGAAGTTATTGGAGACGATGTTGCATCTGGAAAGATCAAAATAGTTGGTGAGTCTTTTTCTGATGGTTGGAAGCCAGAAAATGCGCAGAAGAACATGGAACAAATCCTGACTGCAAACGATAATAATGTTGATGCTGTTCTCTCTGAAAATGACGGTATGGCTGGCGGCGTAGTTGCTGCACTTTCTGCTCAGGGCCTGGTAATTCCGGTCGGTGGTCAAGACGGTGATCTTGCAGCGATTAACCGCGTAGCTCGTGGTATCCAGACGGTTTCCGTTTGGAAAGATGCGCGCGATTTAGGCAAGGCTGCTGGTGAAATAGCTTCTGCTTTGGCAAAAGGCACATCAATGTCTGATATCAAGGGTGCTTCAACGTTTAGTGGTGGCGAAAAAGGCATTGCGATCAATGCAATCCTACTGGATCCAACACCATTGACCCGTGACAACCTTAGCATCGCAATTAATGGTGGCCACATCACCAAAGCGCAGGCTTGTGAAGGTGCGATCGCTGGCGTTGACGGCTGCTAATAGCTTTATTTTGGGGCGCCGATCCTGGTGGGTTCGGCGCCTTTTCTTTTTTATATACTAGTTGTCTACCGCGGAGCGGTTATCACTTTTTAGTACTAAGTTGATACTAAATTAGTTATCTTAGATAATAGTTATCCTTCAAAATTTCCTAAAACTATGCTGGATTCCCCAATGAATGACACTTCCAAAGCTGAGGCTCCCACTGAAAGTTACAAGGGCACCATAGCACGTTTTTTAAATTCTACGGAAATTGATACTCGCCTTCTCGGTATGCTTGGAGCTTTGACGCTAATCTGGGTTGGATTCCATTTTTATGGTGTAGTTTTTAATAACTTTGGAGCGTTTTTGACACCCCGCAATCTTTGGAACTTATCAGTTCAGACGTCATCTATTGGCATTATGGCTACCGGCATGGTTCTGGTCATTGTGACCCGCAATATTGACCTATCTGTAGGGTCAATGATTGGTGTTATTGCCATGGCTATGGGACTTTTGCAGGTTGAGATATTACCGCAGATCGTTGGGATCGGTCATTGGTCCATCTGGATCCTAGCCGTTATTGTTGGCTTAATTGTAGGTACATTGGTTGGTGCGCTTCATGGCTGGCTGATCGCCTATAGAGGCATTCCTGCATTTATTGTTACGCTTGGTGGCTTAATGGTATGGCGAGGCATGTCGTTTTTGTCTGCTGGTGGCCGCACTATTTCACCCGTAGATAGTACTTTTGCGCTGCTAGGTGGTGGGCCGTATGGAGCCGTTGGAGCGGTAGGAAGCTGGGTCGTTGGTGCTGTAGCCTGTTTTGGCGTTGCGTATACTATCTACACTGGACGTAAGTCGCGGCGTAAACATGATTTTCGTCTGCGTCCAATGTGGGCCGAATACTTTTTGGCTATTGTTGGCTGGGTGACAATTATTGGTGCGGTGCTGCTAGTCAACTCTTACCCATGGCCCAAAGGTATTGTGCGTCAGTATGGTACAAAAATTGGGCAAGACCTTGAGGGAACATTTATTAGCCACGGCTTTGCGATCCCAGTTTTGATTTTGATAACAGTTGGTATTTTTATGACCATATTGGTTACCCGAACCCGTTTTGGTCGCTATGTTTTTGCCATTGGTGGTAATCCAGAGGCTGCTGCCCTAGCTGGGATTGATACAAAATGGGTTACGATGAAAGTATTTGCTCTGATGGGTATGCTAACGGCCATTGCAGCGGTTATAGCTTCGGCCCGGTTGAATTCTGCCACCAATGCATTGGGTACATTGGACGAGCTTTATGTGATTGCTGCTGCAGTTATAGGTGGAACTTCATTGGCAGGGGGGGTTGGTAAAATTTATGGTGCTATCCTTGGAGCTTTGGTAATGCAAAGCCTACAATCTGGCATGGTGTTAATTGGATTTGATAGTGCGATTCAGCGAATTGTTGTTGGCGTTGTGCTAGTGCTCGCGGTCTATCTAGATATTCTTTATAACAAACGTGTTAAGTGAGGAGACATATTATGACAAAAGTAGGCACTCCTCTGGTCGAGTTAAAAGACATCTCGATCGCATTTGGTGGTATTAAAGCGGTAGATCAGGTTAGTGTGGATCTCTATCCTGGTGAAGTTGTAGGCCTTCTTGGGCACAATGGAGCGGGTAAGTCGACATTGATTAAATGCTTGTCTGGAGCTTATAAAGCTGACTCGGGTGAAGTATATATTAACGGCCAGAAGGTTACGATTAATAACCCTCGCGATGCGCGTGATCAAAACATTGAGACAATATACCAGACCCTTGCTCTGGCGGATAATCTTGATGCGGCGTCTAATCTATTTCTGGGCCGGGAACTTATTGGTCCTCGTGGCTTTTTGGACGAAAGTAGGATGGAGGCCGAGACCCGTAAAATCATGGCGCGTCTCAACCCCAACTTCCAAAAATTTAATGTGCCTGTATCTGCGCTGTCGGGCGGTCAACGCCAATCTGTTGCGATTGCCCGGGCGGTATATTTTGATGCTAAAATCCTTATCATGGATGAGCCGACCGCCGCATTGGGCCCGCAGGAAACTGAAATGGTTGCTGAACTTATCCAAGAACTGAAAAAGCAAGGGCTTGGCATATTCCTCATTGAGCATGATATTCATAACGTAATGAAGCTCTGTGACCGTGCCAGCGTAATGAAAAACGGCCTTTTGGTTGGAACTGAACGTGTAGAAGATGTTACAGAAGACGATATTCTGTCTATGATCATTTTGGGGAAAAACCCAAAAATGGCAGCTTAAACTATGTTTATTGGTCTCGACCTTGGGACATCAAGTTTAAAGGGCATCGTCATTGACGATGCCCAAAATATTTGTGCTGAGGCCACGGCGCCTTTGCAGGTAGCTCGGCCGTATGATGGTTGGTCTGAGCAAACGCCGCAAGATTGGCTTGACGCTGCTGAAGCCGTTATGGTCGCGTTATCAGGTCAAGTGGACATAAGCGCTGTGCGTGCGATCGGACTGTCTGGCCATATGCACGGTGCCACTTTGCTGGATGCCCATGACGCCGTCCTGCGTCCCTGTATCTTGTGGAACGACACCCGCTCCGCGCATGAGGCAGCTCAACTTGACGCCGATCCAATATTTCGCCGCTTGACTGGTAACATCGTATTCCCAGGCTTTACTGCGCCTAAAGTTGCATGGGTCCGTACCCATGAACCTAGTATTTTTGCCCAATTAGCTAAGGTACTTTTACCAAAAGACTACCTCCGTTTATGGCTTAGTGGGGAGCATGTGGCGGAGATGTCTGATGCTGCTGGT
The DNA here is from genome assembly GCA_031920365.1 of Planktomarina sp. Classification (GTDB taxonomy): domain Bacteria; phylum Pseudomonadota; class Alphaproteobacteria; order Rhodobacterales; family Rhodobacteraceae; genus Planktomarina. The sequence goes on from JAVLEV010000071.1 coordinate 6,390, forward strand.
ACTTCTTGGCTTGATGTTGGGCAACGCGACTGGTCTGACCGTTTACTTGCTGCCACAGGTCTGAGCCGATCAAATATGCCGCGGCTTATTGAAGGTTCCGAAGTGTCTGGAACGCTACGTAGCGTACTTTCGAGCCGGTGGGGTCTGCGCGCTGACGTTATCATTGCGGGAGGTGGTGGCGACAATGCGGCCAGCGCCATTGGTGTGGGTGTAGTCAAAGGTGGCGATGCATTTGTTAGCCTGGGAACATCAGGTGTACTCTTTGCGGCTTCAGAGGCCTATCAGCCAGATGCCGCAACTGCGGTTCACACTTTCTGCCATGCTCTGCCTAACACATGGCATCAGATGGGCGTCATTCTTGCCGCTTCGGATGCCATGAACTGGTTTGGGCGTGTCTTGCGTTCAGCACCTGAAGATATGACTGCTGAGCTTGGCCCACTTCAAGCGCCCTCAAATACGTTGTTCCTGCCGTATCTTGGTGGCGAGAGAACGCCACACAATGATTCCGCCGTTAGGGCTTCTTTTCTAAACCTTGATCACGGAACTGACCGGTGCGCTATGACTCGTGCAGTTATTGAAGGTGTAACATTTGCGGTACGCGACAGCTTTGATGCACTTACCTCAACGGGTACTAAGATTGAACGGCTGCTTGCAGTAGGTGGTGGCTCAAAATCTGAATACTGGGTCCAAGCGATTGCTACGACACTTGGTTTACCCATTAGTATCCCGGTATCTGGTAATTTTGGCGGGGCATTTGGAGCAGCACGGCTTGGGATGATGGCTGCTGGAGGCTCGCCTTCGGATATAGCCACTATACCAAAAAATGTACGTGTGATCGATCCGGTCTTGTCACTACAGGATGATTTCCTATCTGGCTTAAGCTCATACCGTGCAGCTTATGGGGCTCTTAAAACGCTAAAATAGAGGTTTACGATGACTGACTTTTTCAAAGATATTCCAACTATTAAATATGAAGGACTTGAGTCACAAAATGACTTCGCCTTCCGTCATTACGACCCTGATGAAGTTGTATTGGGCAAAACCCTAAAAGATCATCTGCGGTTTGCAGTTGCGTATTGGCATTCCTTTGCATGGGAGGGTGGGGATCCATTTGGAGGGCGTACGTTTGACCGCCCATGGTTAGGACCTGAGATGGGTTTAGCCAAGCTAAAGGCTGATGCAGCGTTTGAGATGTTTGATATTTTGGGCGTGCCGTTCTTTTGCTTTCATGATGCTGATGTGCGGCCTGAGGGACAGAATTTTTCAGAAAATACCCGTAATCTAGAAGAAATTGTGGAGTATTTTGCCGGTAAAATGGAAACCTCTGAAACTAAATTACTATGGGGTACGGCTAATTTGTTTTCGCACCGCAGGTTCATGTCTGGAGCGGCCACCAATCCAGATCCAGAGGTTTTTGCATTTAGTGCTGCTACCATTAAAACCTGTATGGATGCGACACATCGGCTAGGTGGCCAAAACTATGTCCTGTGGGGTGGACGTGAAGGCTACGAAACGCTGCTCAACACGGATATGTGGCGTGAGCGACAGCAGGCGGGGCGGATGCTTCAGATGGTTGTTGATTATAAATATAAAATTGGGTTCAAAGGATCGATCTTGATCGAACCAAAACCGCAAGAGCCTACCAAGCACCAATATGATTACGATGTCGCGACCGTCTATGGGTTTTTGAAGGACTTTGGCCTTGAAAAAGAGGTTCAGGTAAACATTGAGCAGGGCCATGCGGTCCTTGCGGGACATTCATTTGAGCATGAGCTTGCACTTGCGCGTGCACTTGGGATTTTTGGGTCTATTGATATGAACCGCAACGATTATCAATCTGGTTGGGATACAGACCAATTTCCAAACAATGTGCCTGAGTCCGCGTTAGCATATTATGAGGTCCTTAAGGCGGGGGGCTTTACAATGGGTGGTACGAACTTTGATGCTAAGTTGCGCCGGCAATCATTGGACGCAGAAGATCTAATTTTAGGCCATGTAGGTGCTATGGATGTCTGTGCAGCAGGGCTTAAAGCTGCGGCGAAAATGCTAGAAGATGGTAAGCTAGAAGCGGAGCGTGACGCGCGCTACGCAGGCTGGGACACAAATGACGGTAGAGCACTTATGCGGAGTGATCTAACTGCGATTTCTGCCCATGTTACCGCCTATGACATCAATCCCAAACCTCAGTCCGGTCGCCAAGAGCGCCTTGAAAATATCGTAAACCGTTATCTTTAGTAGGCGTCTTTGGGGCAGGCTGACAATGTCCCTATTTAGGGGTAAAGAGATCCCGAAATTGTTCACGAAGGACGTTTTTCTGCACTTTCCCCATTGTGTTGCGTGGTAATTCTTGCATCATAATAAGCTTTTGGGGTTGCTTAAACCGTGCCAAGGAAGTGGTTATGATTTGCTTTATAGCTTTCAAGTTTGGTTCTGCGCTAGCTTCTGCTACCATGACTGCAATTACAGTCTCACCAAAATCTGGGTGGGGCACACCCACAACGGCACTTTCCAAGACACCGTCTTGTATGTCTAGCAATAGTTCGATTTCTTTAGGGTATATGTTGTAGCCGCCTGAGATGATGAGGTCTTTGTTGCGTCCAACAATCTGCACATACCCATCCACATCAATTTCGCCTAAATCTCCTGTGATGAAAAACCCGTCTTGGCGCAACTCTTCAGCAGTTTTCTCTGGCATGTTCCAATAGCCTTTGAATACATTTGGACCGCGTACTTCAATTATTCCGACCTCTCCTTGGGGCAAGGTGGCGCCGGTTGCAATGTCAGTAATTTTTAGCTCAATGCCTGGCAACGGAAGGCCAACAGTACCGGCACGCCGTTCACCTGTGTAGGGGTTTGAGGTGTTCATATTGGTTTCGGTCATGCCGTAGCGTTCCAAGATCTTGTGGCCGGTTCTGTCGTTAAAACGTAAATGGGTTTCAGCAAGCAGTGGGGCGCTGCCTGACACGAACAGACGCATATTCTGGGTTAGAGCTTTGGTGAAGCGTGGGTCGTTCAGAAGTCTAGTATAGAAGGTTGGTACACCCATCATTGTTGTGGCCTGCGGCAAAAGGCTGATGATCCTATCAATGTCAAACTTAGGCAAAAGCAGGATCTTGCTGCCAGCGAGCAGGGCAATATTTGTGGCGACAAACAGCCCGTGGGTGTGAAATATTGGTAAGGCGTGCAGTAAAACATCTGCGGCTGTAAATGCCCATTCTGTATTTAAAACCTGTCCGTTCGATAGTAGGTTTTCTTGTGTTAGCATTGCCCCTTTGGACAGCCCAGTAGTACCCGAAGTATACAAAAGAGCCGCTAAACTTTCTTTAGACTGCGTCACTGTTGGGAATTCGGTTGGCATTACCGTTGCATGTTTAGAAAAGCTACCGCGGCCATCCGCATTCATAGTTTCCAAAATAGTACCGGAGGCTGTGGCAATGGGCTTTAACGCCTCTGCGGTGCTACTGTCGCACAAAAGGATACTCGCACTGCTGTCCTCGATGAAATAAGAAACTTCTTTTGCCGTATAGGCCGTGTTGAGTGGTAAAAATACTAAGCCAGCTTGTGTGCAAGCTGCATAAATCGCAATAGATTGTAGCGACTTCTCAATTTGAACTGCGACCCGATCTCC
>JAVLEV010000072.1:0-9879 GCA_031920365.1 Planktomarina sp.
TCGGCACTTTAATGGTGGTTCAGCCTAGCTTTGTCGAAGTAGGTTGGCCCGCCCTTCTGCCTGTATTAACGGCCGTGTTATTTACTGGGTTCATGTTTATCACCCGCAAAGTATCCAAGCGCATCGAACCCGTAGATCTTCAAGCTGCCAATGGTATTTGTACCATGGCTATTCTCTTACCCATCGCCCTTTACGGATGGGTCATGGGTGTCCCAACGATGACAATGGTCTCTGTGAGTAATATTGAGTTATTGTATCTCTTTGGCATAGGCGTTTTGGGCACCGTTGCGCATCTTATGATTACATGGGCCCTCCGCTTTGCTTCCGCACCCACGGTGGCACCAGTACAATATATTGAGATCCCTTTTGGAGCGCTTTATGGCTGGGTGATATTCAGAGATTTACCAAACGGACTGGCTGCCATTGGCATCATAGTAACAATTTCTGCGGGCCTTTTAGTTGTCCGATACAGCAGACCTTCAGCCCCGTAGCACATCCAACACAGCACCCAGATGCAGCGTAGGCAATATGGCCATTAGTCCTGGGCCATCAACTTTCAGAGTAAGGCGTTCGCCGTTAGATTTATTTGAAGTTGCAATTTGTTTCACTGGGCTCATTACGATGTCATTTAGTGGCCACTGCACACCTTGCAAGTTTACGTGAACTGGCAGCATCGGATAGAATCCCAAAGGAACACCAGCCTCAAGATTTAGGTGAAACTCCGTCGGGACGACAAATACTAACTGATGCTCATCAATCAAGACGACAGGCCTTGGTTCCTTCAGTATGGCAGAAAACGCCGCCAGTTGATGATCTAGCCGGCCACCTAAGAAACCCACACCTATGAATATATCGGCATCACAAGTCTGGAGACATTTTTCAAAATCAGTTGTGTCTTGATCATCGATTTTCACCATCGCTTGAGACTTGGGCATACCCACTTGCGAGTCCATGTCCCCCACAACAAGCGCCACATCTAGGCCTGCAGCTTGTGCTGATTGGAAACCACCATCAGCCGCCACTACAGTTGCAACGTGAACAGCGGCAGCTTGGATCATCGCAGAAGAAGTTGGGCCAGCTCCCACAAGCAAGATAGAAGGAGATTTATAAAAAGTAGGGCAAGGCATTATTAGTTTTATCTCACTTTGTATGGCTGCCATATTTGGGCTAAAAAAAACAAAAAATACAACCATGCAATATTAATATATTTTTGAGGATAACACTTTTTCAACGAATTTTATCAGTATGAAAATAGATTTAGGCTAATGTTCTACCAACCTAACCATCACAATTTCTTGTTCAACAACCGAAAACAGCTGGTCAAGTGCAACAGCATATATTCTTAAAACAGCACTGAGCCTGAGAAGAAAAAGAAATTATATCTGCATATTACAGTGAAAAATATCGCTTATGCTGGTCTCAGCATGACCACGAAATTTTTGAAATATAAATACACTTATATTCTAATTTTAGTCATTATCAGCATCTGGGTCAGCTTGACCTATTCCTTGAAACACATACTTCAACGGTATGATCCATGCGATACCTAAAAAGACATACATAATTAATTCAAGAACTTTTGGTAGCGCCGGCAAAATCGCAATAAAATTAACTACCAAACCGGCATATAGTGGCAGCCCAATTACCAAAATAATAAGTGACCAACGCTTGCGTGCTTTATAACTCAGCGCCATCAGTCAGCAAAAGGGTCAGTGACGAGAATAGTATCTTCTCGCTCTGGTGAAGTAGAAACAAGCGCCACAGGGCAATCAATCAACTCCTCAATGCGCCGCACATATTTGATCGCCTGCGCCGGCAATTCTGCCCAAGATCTGGCACCAGCGGTACTGTCTGACCATCCTTCAATAGTTTCATAAACGGGAACCACACGCGACTGCTGGTCCGCTGCAGTAGGCAAATAGTCCAGCCTTTGGCCATCTAAGTCATACGCCACGCAGATTTTAAGCTCTTTGAACCCATCAAGAACGTCTAGTTTCGTCAACGAAATACCATTCACGCCAGATATCGCACAGGTTTGCCGCACCAAGCACGCATCAAACCAACCACAGCGCCGCTTACGGCCTGTTGTGGTGCCAAACTCATGACCACGTTCACCCAGGCTCTGACCATCATCATCATCAAGTTCTGTTGGAAAGGGGCCCTCGCCAACGCGAGTCGTGTAGGCCTTTGTAATTCCCAACACATAATCGATAGCGCCGGGCCCAATGCCAGTTCCAGTGGCCGCTTGACCTGCAATAACATTGGAGGACGTCACAAAGGGGTAAGTGCCAAAATCAATATCCAATAATGCACCCTGAGCACCTTCAAACAAAATACGTTTTCCGGCCCGGCGCTTTTCATTCAACACCTTCCAAACAGGAGCCGCATAGGGCAGGATTTCTACCGCAATGGAGCGCAAATCATTCAATAAAGAGACACGGTCCACAGGCTCAAGGCCAAGACCTTTGCGCAGAGTATCATGGTGTAGCAACGCACGATCGATGCGCAATTCGAGGGTAGCCTCGTCAGCCAAATCTGCAACACGAATTACACGTCGGCCAACTTTATCTTCGTAGCACGGCCCAATGCCGCGACCTGTTGTACCAATTTTGGCCACAGAAACTTGGCCCTCACGAGCCCTATCAAGCTCACCATGATACGGCAGGATCAAGGGAGTATTTTCAGCAATCATCAAGTTTTCCGGTGTAATATTTACACCCTGCTTACGGATCCCATTGATTTCCTTAACCAGATGCCATGGATCCAAAACTACGCCATTGCCAATTACTGATAGCTTTCCACCTCGAACCACACCCGAAGGCAAAGCATGCAGCTTAAAAACCTCGCCACCGATGACTAGTGTATGGCCTGCGTTATGGCCCCCTTGGAAACGTGCTATCACATCGGCACGCTCCGAAAGCCAATCGACAATTTTGCCTTTGCCTTCGTCACCCCACTGGGTGCCCACTACAACAACGTTAGCCATAAATAGTCTTCTTTCGGTCGGATTAGAACGTGAGGTGTATAGCTGGAATATCTGATAAGTGAAACTGGATAATTCAAGTGGGCACCTAATCGTAGAAATTAACAGGCTGCGCACCCCCCACGCAATTATAAAAAAATATAACAACACACTTTCAAAGTTTGAAAATCAGCTTTGCCATGGCTTGGTAAGTTCCCGGCTGCAGCAGATTTCCGAAAGCCATTTAAGAAGAGATCACGCAATAATTAGGTTTCCACTTGGCAAACCGGTTATCCTTCCTTAGACAGCTGGGGATCTGAACCAGGAAATTTGCATGCAAAATGTCATCTTGATAATCCACCTTCTTTTAGCCGTCACTCTGATTGGTCTTGTTCTTTTGCAGCGCTCCGAGGGCGGTGGATTAGGAATGGGTGGTGGTGGTGGTGGTGCGATGACCGGTCGCGCTGCAGGCTCAGCGATGACTAAGCTTACTTGGATTTTAGCTATTGCATTTATCTGCACCTCGCTTGGCCTTACAATTTTGCAAGTTCAGAAATCATCTGGTAGCTCAGTGCTAGACCAATTAATGCCAGGCTCGGAGCAGACCATCACTCCAAGTTCAGAAGGTCTTTTGCCACCGTCGGGAACAGACACTGCACCTCTTCTGCCAGTTGCTGACTAGTCTAATCCCTAAATATTGAGGCACAGATAATTTTAGCCACTTTCTATTGATCTGAACATTGCAGAATCATTAGGGGTCTGTCACTTAATAACACCCGTGGTGAGGCAAAATTTTCCTGCCAAAATTCGAAACACGGGGACCCCTTTTTATGGCGCGTTATGTATTTGTTACTGGTGGTGTTGTATCATCTCTTGGCAAAGGTTTGGCTTCAGCGGCACTGGGCGCGTTGTTGCAAGCCCGCGGATTTTCAGTCCGGCTGCGCAAACTTGATCCCTACCTAAATGTAGACCCCGGGACGATGTCTCCATTCGAACATGGAGAAGTTTTTGTCACCGATGACGGCGCAGAAACAGACTTAGATTTGGGCCATTATGAACGTTTCACAGGTGTGGCCGCCCGCATGACTGATTCTGTATCTTCAGGTCGAATTTATTCCACCGTCCTGGAAAAAGAGCGTCGTGGAGACTATCTCGGAAAAACTATCCAAGTGGTGCCGCATGTAACTAATGAAATTAAAGAATTTCTGAAAGTTGGCGATGATGAAGTCGATTTTATGTTGTGTGAAATTGGCGGAACTGTTGGCGATATTGAAGGACTGCCGTTTTTTGAAGCTATCCGCCAATTTGCCCATGATAAGCCCCGTGGTGAATGTATATTTATGCATCTAACTTTACTGCCCTATCTTGCGGCCAGCGGTGAATTAAAAACTAAGCCCACCCAACATAGCGTAAAAGAGTTACAATCTATCGGGATTGCCCCCGATATCTTAGTATGTCGGTCCGAGCATCCAATCCCAGAAAAAGAGCGCGCCAAAATTGCACTTTTTTGTAATGTACGCAAAGAGTCCGTAGTGGCGGCCTATGATCTTAAATCAATTTATGAAGCTCCCTTGGCTTACCACGATCAAGGCTTGGACCAAGCGGTACTGGACGCCTTTGATATTTCGCCGGCGCCAAAACCTGAATTACGCAAATGGGAAGATGTACAAGATCGAGTGAATAACCCTGAAGGTGAAGTCAAAGTCGCAATTGTTGGTAAATACATCCAACTGGAAGATGCTTATAAGTCAATTAAAGAGGCTCTCACCCACGGCGGTATGTCTAATAGGGTCAAAGTAAATGTTGAGTGGGTTGATGCCGAAGTGTTTGATCACGAAGATGCCGCACCCCATCTTGAGGGTTTCCACGCAATCTTAGTACCTGGTGGTTTTGGCGAACGGGGAACCGAGGGTAAAATCAAAGCTGCACAATTTGCACGCGAACGTAAGGTACCATATTTAGGCATCTGCCTTGGCATGCAAATGGCCGTTATCGAGGCTGCTCGAAACTTGATTGATGTGCCAGATGCAGGCTCTGAAGAATTCGACCATGAAAATAAAAATAAACGTTTTACTCCAGTAGTTTACCACCTAAAAGAATGGGTCCAGGGCAATCACAAGGTGCGTCGCAAAGAGACTGATGACAAAGGTGGCACCATGCGTCTGGGTGCATATAATGCCACCCTCAGCGCGGGCTCACTGGTAGCCAAAATTTACGGTACGACCGCGATCGAGGAACGCCACAGACACCGCTATGAAGTTGATATAAAATTTCGCAAACAGCTTGAAGAAAAGGGCTTAATTTTTTCTGGGATGTCACCAGATGGCCGTTTGCCTGAAATCGTGGAAGTAAAAGATCACCCATGGTTTATAGGGGTTCAGTTTCATCCAGAGCTGAAATCCAAACCCTTCGCCCCTCACCCGTTGTTTCGCGATTTTGTGCGGGCAGCAAAGGATATGAGCCGCTTAGTCTGAAAAGGTCCAGCGCTAGCAAAAGGAGTACCAGCATGGCTAAAGGATATTGGATTGCCCACAATCAGATTACCGACTTGGATGCATATGAAGCCTATAAAGTTGCTGCTGCGCCAGCCCTCCAGGCCCACGGTGCAAAGTTTCTGGTCCGGGCCGGTTCAGCGGAATTTCCTGAAGGTAATCTACGCGCCCGTACGGTTGTGATTGAATTCCCTAACCTCCAGACCGCACGCGACTGTTACGCAAGTGAAATCTATCAAACGGCCAAGGCAATTAGAGAGGCCGTCTCAGAGACTGATATCGTCATTGTTGAAGGCTATGACGGCTAAATTATAGCAACCAAAAGTTAGAGGCTAAAATGTTTGCAAATCTATTTTCACGTCAACCTAATTCTGAAGAGGGCGAGATTAGCGCCCGCCAAGCGTTGGCGGCCCTTATGGTACGAATCGCGAAATCAGATGACGATTATGCGATAGCAGAATGTGAGCGCATCGATGCGGTCCTTTCTGTACTATACAGCCTCCCCGCAGCTGAAGCGTCAGCACTGCGCCTGCAAGCCGAAACCTTAGAAGCTGACGCTCCAGACACTGTTCGCTTTACACGCGCTATTAAAGAAGAGGTCCCTTATGATGAACGCTTTGACGTTGTGCGTGCCCTTTGGCAAGTCGTGTTGGCCGACGGTGAACGAGACCATGAAGAAGATGCCCTCATGCGCTTACTGGCCAGCCTGTTGGGCGTGAACGACCGCGACAGCGCAATTGCCCGTCGGCGAGCTTAAAGCATATGTTCGCGCATCTTCCCATGTATGATGTGCCGGCTAATGCCTTAGCGCAACTGAGATTGTGGCAGGCATTTTATATCTCGAGATTGGGACAAGGCCTGCAAGCTCAGCATTTTAGCGATAGCCCATACAACTCCAACTTCGCCATATATACCTTTTCTAAACCAAAACTCGAGCGCTGTGAGGCTTGGTTTAGCTGAAGCGATTCTCTCGCTAGGTCAGAAAGATCGCGAAACCTTGCAAGTTTTTGGGCTGTGAACATCAAAGCAGACAAATATTTACAATTGCACCTGCCTCCTACGCCATAATTCATCAAAATGCCGCTTTTAGATTGTAGGAGCAGGCGTCCGCAGACTAGTGTGTTTAAATTATTGGAGATATCTGTGCTGGATGACAACGCGTCTGTGATTGAGATCAAAGGACTTCACAAAGCGTATGGCGCTTTGGAGGTTCTCAAGGGTGTCGACGTCAGTGCTAAACGTGGTGATGTTGTAGCACTTATTGGATCCTCTGGCTCTGGAAAATCCACGCTTTTGCGCTGCTGCAATATGCTTGAAACTAGCCAGAGGGGCGCCATCCACTTTCAGGGTGAGGCGGTCAAATGGAAAGGGACAGGGCATAGCCGCCAGCCGTCTGATTCTGCGCAAGTCACTCGACTGCGAACCAATCTTTCCATGGTATTCCAACAGTTTAATTTGTGGGCCCACATGACTATTTTGCAAAATGTCATGGAGGCACCCATAACTGTACTGAAGCAAGATAAATCTACTGTGGAAGTACGTGCACGCACACTATTGCAAAAAGTTGGTATTGCCGAAAAATGCGATGTCTACCCAGCTCAACTGTCAGGTGGACAGCAGCAACGTGCAGCGATCGCAAGAGCTCTGGCAATGGAACCGCAAGCATTATTATTTGATGAGCCTACATCTGCACTAGACCCAGAACTCGAACAGGAAGTAGTTCGAGTTATCAAAGCACTTGCAGCGGAGGGACGAACAATGTTGATTGTTACACATGACATGGCCATGGCTCGAGATGTGGCCGATCATATTATTTTTCTTCACCACGGCCTCATTGAAGAGCAAGGACCACCCAGCGCTATTTTCGGCGCTCCAAAATCACAGCGGCTACAGCAATTTTTAGCTGCTGTTGCCTAAAATTACTCAGACACTCATCTTAGGGAGATAACTATGAATAAACTAATTTTAGCTACCGCCGTATTGGCGCTTACCGCCGGCATGTCTTTTGCCGACACCGTCCGTATGGGCACTGAGGGTGCATACCCGCCCTACAATTTCATCAATGACGCCGGCGAAGTCGATGGCTTTGAGAAGGAATTGGGTGATGAGCTTTGTGCCCGTGCAAAACTAACGTGTGAATGGGTAGTGAACGATTGGGATAGCATCATTCCAAACCTAGTATCTGGCAACTATGACACTATCATTGCGGGTATGTCGATCACAGCAGAGCGTGATGAAGTGATTGATTTTACGCAAAACTACACGCAGCCTGATGCATCTGCTTACTTGGCTCTCTCAGCTGACGTTAACCTTTCCGGTGCTGTTATTGCCGCTCAGACTAACACAATTCAATCAGGCTTCATTGCTGCGTCGGACGCTACTTTAGTGGAATTCTCAACACCAGAAGAAACTATTTCTGCAGTCAAAAATGGTGAAGCAGACGCTGTTTTAGCTGACCTTATGTATCTTGCACCCGTAGCTGAAGCAGACGCAGATTTAGTACTTTTAGCACAAACTGAACTTATTGGCGGTGGTATTGGCCTTGGCATTCGTGAATCAGACGGCAATTTGCGCGCAAAATTTGATGCTGCAATCACATCAATGAAAGCAGATGGGTCGCTTAACGCTCTGATCACCAAATGGGAAGTTGGAGAACTATTCTAATCACCTGATTTAGAATGAGGGGCGAGGTGAAATACTCGTCCCCTTTTTCTCTGTTCAAAATTATACACAACAAGTTGCTATCAAGCACTACAGCCAAGGGTTTGTTCAATTTTTAGTTTCTGCACAGACCCAAGCGTTCTTACAGGCCTATCATGGCTTAGTTGCTACCTGACAACCGGCAAGCACTTTCTATTTTACTATTCATTTGGTACCGTATTGAGCCTACTCGCAATCACAGCGCCAGCGGCTCTAGTTTTTGGTTTTGGCGGTGCAACATTGGCACGGGCACAGTTTTTCCCGGTGAGGTGGTTAGGTAAAATTTATATCTCCGCAGTGCGAGGTGTTCCTGACATTGCCTTCTTTCTATTTTTCGTAATTGCGCTGGATCAAGGTTTTGAATGGCTACGCCATCAAGCTTTTTGCCCAGACTGGCCCGATCCTATTCGCCAGGGTAGCGACTTTGTAGTATGCACAGCGGCTAAACTGCCACTGAGCAGTGCGCCACAGTATATACATGAAATCTACGGTTTTTTCACTGCGGTTCTGACCTTCGCCATAGTGTTTGGCGCTTTTGCAGCCAATGTCTTGTTTGGTGCAATGCGCGCCGTACCAAAAGCACAAATTGAAACAGGTCAAGCTTACGGCATGCGAGAGAGCCAAGTATTTTGGCGTATATTGGTTCCACAAATGTGGGTCTACGCACTACCAGGCCTCTCGAATCTCTGGATGGTGTTGATTAAAGCCACACCATTGCTATTTCTCCTTGGTGTGGAAGATATTGTTTATTGGGCGCGCGAGCTGGGAGGGACCAAACAGGCAAAATTTTCCGCCTATCCTCACGAAGATTGGCGCATGTATTATTTCCTATTTTTGCTAGTTTTTTATTTAGCTTTCACTAAAGCCTCAGAAATTTTTCTTGAGCGCTTGATGAAACGTCTCACAAATGGGCAAGGCACCTTGGGTGGTGCTGCATGAGTTGTAGTCAAACTATTTTAGACTATGGCCTTCGCTCGCTTGGATATGGTGCACGCCTGTTACCTAAGACCGACTTTACTCTATGCCAACATTTCACCCTGATTGGTTCCGGCCTGCTCTGGAATATCTATTTTGGCTTTCTAGCTCTTATTATAGGGTTTTTCATCGCTAACGCCGTAGCCCTCGCCAAAGCAAGTCCACACTCAATAATTCGCAAGCCTGCAGAATGGTTTGTTTTAGTCTTTCGAGGTTCGCCACTATTTATACAATTTTTCTTGGCTTATTTTATCTTTTTACGCCTAAAGCAAAAAGGCATTTTACCGTGGCTTACGGCAGCACAAGTGGGTGCATTAGTGGTCCTTATTCTAAATACCGCAGCATATTCCGCTGAAATTTTTTATGGTGCCTTACGCTCCGTTCCCAAAGGTGAGGTCGAGGCTGCTGATGCCTATGGACTGGCTGGCTGGAAAAGGTTTAAACGAATTATTTGGCCTACAACTATGCGTCTGGCTTGGCCCGCTTACACAAATGAAGCGATTTTCTTATTCCATGCCACAACATTGGTTTTCTTTACCGGATTTCCAGCGTGGCAGCAGCGGGGTGATGCGTTGTATTATGCAAATTACTTTGCCGATAAGACTTTTAATCCCTTTATACCTTACCCAATTTTGGCTTTTTATTTTGTTCTTCTTACCTTTGTGATCATTGGAGTTTTTGGTATAATCAATAACCGGCTCAACCGTCACCTTCCGCAAGACGCCCGTCTCCGTTTGCGTTATCGCCCAC
>JAVLEV010000073.1:0-7328 GCA_031920365.1 Planktomarina sp.
GTGCAAAGAGATTGTCCTTCATGAACTTCATCACCAACAGCAACTTCTACTTTGACAATCAAACCGGGCATGGGGCATAGCAAAATCTTTGATGTATCGGGTGGTGCTTTTTCAATCATAAGCTTGGCCAATTCGGCTTGGCGGGGACTGCGTACCGTGACCCGCATATCCGAGCCGCGAAACCTTATACGAAAGCCGCTAGTATATTTTTCAACTTTCAATGCGATGTCTGTTCCATCCACGTTCATCACCGCCATAGATTTTCCAGGTGTCCAGTCACTGGCTACCCTGTGGCTACCTTTGTCAAAGTGCACAGTTGAACCATTAGGATCAGCAGCAATCACCACTGGAAAACTATGACCTTGAAGGTTAACAATCCAGTCGTCACGTACGCGGCGTTCGTGATTGTCCATTCGCCCTGATACCCGCGTGCGCCGAATTTCGCCTAACCGGTACATGGCGGCAGCGCATGCTGCTAAGATCTCTAGAGTCTCCGTGGGCAATTCCACTCCCTCAAACCCATTAGGATATTCTTCCTCGATAAAGGCAGTTGTAATGGTACCTTCGCAAAATTTAGGATGATCCATAACGGCTGATAAGAACGGGATATTATGGCCGATGCCTTCAACCTCAAAAGCGTCTAAAGCATTGCGCATCCCAGCAATGGCTGCTTCACGATCAGGCGCCCAAGTACAAAGTTTTGCGATCATCGGGTCATAGAACATACTAATTTCACCACCCTCCACAACACCCGTATCATTGCGCACTATAGCAGTTGCACTGCGGCTTTCAGCCGGCGGACGATATCGAGTGAGACGGCCAATTGATGGTAGAAAACCTCGGTAAGGATCCTCAGCATAAAGACGGCTTTCCATAGCCCAGCCATTGATTTTGACCTGATCCTGAGCCAAACCTAATGCTTCCCCATTGGCTACACGGATCATCTGCTCGACCAGATCAACGCCAGTTATCAGTTCAGTCACTGGATGCTCTACTTGCAAACGAGTATTCATCTCCAAAAAATAGAAGTTTTGCTCCTGATCAACAATAAATTCGACAGTTCCAGCGCTGGTATAACCTACCGCTTGAGCCAAAGCACAGGATTGCTCACCCATGGCTTTGCGTACCTCTGGCGAAAGAAAGGGGCTTGGGGCCTCTTCTATCACCTTTTGATTACGCCGCTGGATCGAACATTCTCGCTCATTGAGATAGATGCAACTCCCATGACTATCGGCCAGAATTTGGATTTCAATATGACGTGGTTGCGTGACGAATTTCTCAATGAAAATCCGGTCATCACCAAAGCTGTTAGCGGCTTCATTCTTGGACGATTGGAAGCCCTCACGCGCTTCGGCATCGTTCCAGGCAATCCGCATACCTTTACCACCACCACCGGCACTGGCTTTGAGCATCACCGGATAGCCAACTTCATTAGAAATTTTTACTGCCTCATCTGCATCGGATATCACACCCATGTATCCAGGAACCGTGTTGACCCCCGCTTTTTTGGCTAATTTTTTGGAAGTTATCTTATCGCCCATACTTTTAATAGCATGAGCTGGGGGACCAATAAAGACAACGCCTTTGGCTTCTAATGCCCCAGCAAACAAACTGTTTTCGGACAGAAATCCGTAGCCAGGGTGTACGGCCTGTGCACCAGTTTTTTGGATTGCCTGCATTACTTTTTCGATAACAATATAGGATTGATTTGCAGGTGAGGGACCGATGTGAACCGCTTCATCCGCCATCTTCACATGCAATGCATGCGCGTCTGCATCTGAATAAATAGCAACAGTTTTTATCCCCATGGCCCGAGCAGTTTTAATAATACGACAGGCGATCTCACCGCGGTTAGCAATTAAAATTTTATCAAACATTTTGGTATCCTTCTTGGCGCAAAACAGCCAGTAATCGGACGCTGCGCTTAAAAAAGAACCGGTCCCAGCAAGAGCCAGAACCGGCAGAGGAAAGAAGGGTTCGGTAGATAATCACAACAAACATAATTAACTTTGATGCTTCTATAATCTTATAGTGAAATGCGCTTCGGTGCGTGCCAAGAGGCATGTGTGCTTTCAACCTAAACTGGGCGCAAACCTGCGCATTACTACTAAGTAAGGCAAGCAAATTCATGCCGACCACCCAGCCACAAAAATTTGTGGGAAGGTTGCTTGCGCCTTGTTGAGATCAACACGCAACAAAGCCACATAAGATTCAGGGTCAAAATCATCCTGAGCCGCAATTACTTCACGATCAAAGAACCAAGACAGTCGGCCACCATCCAAATTTCCACGCTCAAATGGCTCAGTACCAAAATGTTCCACTAAAGCCCGTAAAAAGGCTTCGTCCGCACGGCGGTCTGGTGGCCTACGGTCTGCATACCGCTCACGGCGGATAATTTTTGTCGCACCATTTTTGCTCGCCCGGCGAATGGTAAATTGAGCGTCAGTACCTGCCAACCGGCCAGGAAATCCACGGTGTTTTTCCATTACAGGCTTCCTCTGGTATTAAAGTGGGATATTGTCATGTTTTTTCCATGGATTTTGTAGGGACTTACCACGTAGACTAGCAAACGCACGGCACACTCTGCGGCGGGTTGAGCTAGGAGTAATAACTTCATCAATGAAGCCTTTTTCAGCAGCGACAAAAGGATTAGCAAACCGCTTTTCATAATCCGCAGCGTGCTGTACAATTTTTTTTGGATCACCAAGGTCGGCACGATGAATAATCTCTGTTGCTCCTCGGGCACCCATGACAGCAATCTCTGCCGTTGGCCAAGCATAGTTGAAGTCTCCACGTAAATGCTTGGAGGACATGACATCGTAAGCACCACCGTATGCTTTCCGGGTAATCACCGTTACTTTAGGTACAGTTGCCTCGCAATAAGCAAACAAAAGTTTAGCACCGTGTTTGATAACACCACCAAATTCTTGACTGGTGCCAGGCAAAAAGCCTGGAACATCCACTAAGGTGAGGATAGGGATTTCAAACGCATCGCAAAACCGAACGAAGCGCGCAGCTTTACGGCTAGCGTCAATATCTAAACATCCAGCCAGAACAGTGGGTTGATTAGCAACAACTCCGACAGTTGATCCCTCCATGCGGACAAAACCTGTGAGTATATTCTTGGCGAATGCCTCCTGAATCTCATAAAAATCGCCTTCATCAGAGACTTTTACAATCAATTCCTTCATATCATATGGCTGGTTTGGGTTAGCTGGAATTAGCGTATCCAAACTAGCATCAATCCGTGATGGATTGTCAAAGAATGGCCGAACTGGTGGTTTCTGACGATTGTTCAAAGGTAAAAAATCTACCAACCGCCTTACTTCCGTGAGCGCCTCCATGTCATTTTCAAAAGCACCATCTGCAACCGATGATTTTTTAGTATGGGTGGAAGCGCCGCCGAGCTCTTCTGCTGTAACAATCTCATTAGTCACGGTTTTCACAACATCAGGGCCTGTAACAAACATATAGCTGCTGTCTTTGACCATAAAAATAAAATCAGTCATAGCAGGGGAGTAAACTGCGCCACCGGCACAGGGCCCCATTATCACGCTGATCTGAGGCACAACACCAGAGGCCATTACATTTCGCTGAAATACTTCAGCATAGCCTGCCAAAGATGCAACACCCTCCTGAATTCGCGCGCCACCAGAATCGTTTAGTCCAATGATAGGCGCACCATTTTGCATTGCCATATCCATAATCTTACAAATTTTTTCAGCATGGGTTTCAGATAAGGAGCCACCAAACACTGTAAAATCTTGGCTGTACACGTATACCATTCGACCATTGATGGTGCCCCATCCCGTTACCACGCCATCGCCAGCATATTGCTGCTCTGCCATTCCAAAATCAACACAGCGATGTGCCTTAAACATATCAAATTCTTCAAAACTACCTTCATCCAGTAGTAGTTCAACACGCTCACGTGCCGTTAGCTTACCTTTGGCATGTTGCGCATCGATCCTGCGCTGGCCGCCGCCTAGGCGCGCAATGTCACGTCGTGCCTCTAATTCAGTTAAAATATCGTTCATATCAAATCCTCTTTGCACGGTATATACCCGCCAATGGCATAAGAGCGAAGTTGAATTTCGAATATTTGCAAATATTTTGCATTACTTATTTGCAAATATGAATAACTGCAAAGTCTCTGGACATGATGCAAATGCAGATATAGCCCACTGGGATGAGAAAAAAATTACAACCCATATTTTTGAATAACTTAACTCCACCCAGCATTTTTACATTAATTTGCCTTTCCGCCATTGGCGCTTTAGCGATGAATATATTTTTACCATCTCTCCCGGCAATGGCAAAAACATTTGACGTAACATATGCAACGGCCACTCTATCAGTTACATTATTTCTCGCTATGAACGCAGTTTTTCAACTTTTTGTTGGGCCACTTTCGGACCACTTTGGCCGTCGACCTATAGTTTTGGTATCTTTGGTTATATTTTGTATAAGTACATTTGGCTGTATTCTAGCGACATCCTTTGAAATTTTCCTAGCGTGCAGACTGCTACAATCGGTTGTAGTGGCAGGTCTGGTACTTTCGCGGGCAGCTATACGTGATGTGCATAGCCAAGACCAAGCTGCCTCAGTATTGGGCTACGTGACCATGGGCATGGCAATTTTACCTTTAATTGGGCCAGCTGTGGGCGGTGGCTTGGAGACCAAGTTTGGCTGGATAGCTAGTTTCTGGGTTTTGTTTGGGATCGGGGGCTTCGTTTTTTTGCTGGCTTATTTAGATATGGGCGAGACTAATAAACATAAAACCACTTCAATGATTACTCAATTTTATGCTTATCCAGAACTTCTCAGCTCTCGCCGATTTTGGGGCTATTGCCTTACTGCCACGTTTAGCGCTGGCGCCTATTTTGCTTACCTTGGCGGTGCTGCCTATGTTGGACGTGAAATATTTGGCCTCTCCCCAGCATTACTTGGATTTTATCTTGGTGCACCCGCTATTGGCTATATTATTGGTAACGGTTTATCTGGTAGATTTTCTATTACATTTGGATTAAATAAAATGATCTTAACCGGTACTTTAATAACGGCGTTTGGTATGCTGCTTTGCATTAGCTTATTTTTGTTCACGCCTCCAATTCCCCTCTCATTTTTTGGCTGCGTCTCTTTCATGGGCATTGGGAATGGGATGGTGTTGCCCAACGCAACCTCTGGTATGATGTCTGTGCGACCCCATTTGGCGGGCTCTGCATCAGGAATTGGCGGCACCATTAACACTGCAGGTGGCGCTGGAATTGCAATGGCAACAAGTGCAATTTTGGTTCCTGGCACGGGTACTTTGCCTCTGCTATTGATTATGTTGGCCAGCACCATTACGTCTGTCGTCACAATCACATATGTAATGAAAAGAGCAAAAGACTTGAGTTTCACTAATTAGCTAATTTGAATTTGAAAACCGTTCATGCTATGGTGGTGCATGGCGAAACAGAAACTCTATGCTGGAACAAAGTTGCGCGAATTACGTCGCAAAGTAGATCTCACACAGCGAGAGTTTTCCGAGCGACTTGAAGTGTCCTTACCCTATCTTAATCAAATGGAAAATAACAACAGACCAGTATCTGCTTCGGTCATTTTAGCGCTTGCAGATGTATTTGGCTTTGATGTCACAGAACTAGTAAGCGGTGACAATGCAAGGCTAGTTACTGATATGCGAGAAGTGGCTGCCGACCCTATTTTCGGAGAAGATTCTCCACATTTGGCTGACATTAGGATGACAGCTAACAACGCCCCAGGTTTGGCTCGCGCATTTCTGCAATTACACCGTGTTTACCGCGAAACCCATGAACGCCTAGCATCCCTTGATGAAGCGCTTGGCCGCGACGATAGCCGGCTACAGTCGAGCCCATGGGAGGAAGTGCGAGACTTCTTCCACTACTGCAATAACTATATCGATACCATTGATCGTGCGGCAGAGCTGTTTGCTAGTAAAGCTCAGAGTACCATGCAGAAACATACCATCACTGCCTTAGAAGCCTGTGGTGTGACCATCCGACGTAGCTCAGAATCTGCACTTCGAAGCTTTAACCCAACAACTAAAACGCTCACCCTGTCTGCCCAGCTTCCTGAGCCCACCGCCACATTTCAATTACTCATCCAATTAGCTCTGCTCACCCAAAATGACCTTCTGGATGCTACTTTGGATTCCGCGCGATTTCAGTCATTAGCTGCTCGTGATATCGCAAAGCTAGGTCTGGCCAACTACTATGCTGGTGCGGCTTTGATGCCCTACACTCACTTTTTAGAGCGCGCCCACCTACTTCGGCATGACCTTGAGTGTGTTGCTGGAGAGTTTGGTGCCAGTATTGAACAGGTTGCTCACAGGCTGTCCACCATGCAGCGCACTAGGCAAAAGGGCCTCCCATTCTTTTTTGTACGGGTAGATCAAGCCGGTACCATTACAAAACGCCATTCAGCAACATCAATGCAATTTGCTCGGTTTGGGGGAGCCTGTCCATTGTGGAATGTGCATCGTGCTTTTGAAACGCCAGGGCAGTTTCTCCGACAGATGGCGGAAACACCTGATGGCAAACGCTACTTTTGCCTAGCCCGCGACGTTACTAAAACTGGTGGGGCATGGGGCGCCCCAGTTCGGCGCTACGCTATTGGGCTTGGCTGCGAGATGCGACACGCAGGGTCTTTAATATATTCAGATGGCTTGGAAACAGGATCTAATGCCAATTTTGAACCAATCGGCATCTCATGCCGAATTTGTGAGCGATCCAATTGCCATCAACGGTCTGTTCCACCGCTTGAGCGAAACTTATCAGTAGACCCTGACCTCAGAGGAGTGCTGCCCTATCAGGTAAATTGAGAAAGAGGTATACACTATTCGCCACTTACCTGTGGTTTTACCAGAGACGCATTTAGCAGTTTTTAGTTCTTAATCAGATCCTCGAGGCGGGCGGTCTAATAGGGCGCAGCCAACTCACTCATCTTTACATATACAGACTTTAACTGAGAATAATGATTGATAGCGGCTTTTGAATTTTCACGCCCAATTCCTGATAGCTTTTTACCCCCAAAAGGCGCCTCAACTGGCGCATCATTATATGTGTTAATATAGCAAGTGCCTGCGTCCAAACTCTTCACCATCCGATGCGCTCGTGGCAAGTTTAGGGTAAAAACACCTGCAGCCAAACCGTATTGAGTATTATTGGCACGGGCTAAGACTTCGGCCTCATCATCAAACTCTAATACCGAAAGAATCGGACCAAACATCTCTTCACACGCAATAGTCATATCATCGGTCACATTAGAAAATATAGCAGGTGTGATCCAAAACCCAGGCCAGTCCA
>JAVLEV010000073.1:7428-9868 GCA_031920365.1 Planktomarina sp.
GCCAAAATTGCACCACTAACCGCGTCTTCAAGATTAGCATCATCAAAAATAATAAGAGGCGATTTGCCGCCCAATTCCATAGTTACATTTTTCATACCTACAGCTGCTGCAGAATAGACTTTACGTCCCGTAGACAGTGAACCAGTTAGAGAAACCTTATCCACCCTCTTGTCAGCCACCAACGAAGCTCCCACATCACCCAATCCTTGCACTACGTTATATAATCCTGCGGGCAAACCAGCAGCATGCAGTATCTCGGCAACCTTCAGAGCACAAAGTGGTGTTGTCTCAGATGGTTTGAAAATCATAGAATTGCCACAGGCCAAGGCGGGCGCAGCCTTCCAAGCAGCTATTTGCGTTGGGTAATTCCACGCTCCAATACCAACACAGACCCCTAGTGGCTCTCGGATTGTATATATAAAATCTTCGCCAAATTGGACATGCTCACCGGTTAAACTACCCGCTAGCCCACCAAAATACTCTAAAGCATCGGCCGCAGACGTAGCATCGGCAACTAAAGTTTCTTGAAGGGGCTTTCCGGTATCATAAGTTTCCAACTCAGATAAAGCCCTATTTTGATCACGTACCATATCTGCCGCGCAGCGTAAGATCCGACCACGTTGGGCTCCGGTGAGCGCAGCCCAGGCAGGTTGCGCTGCCTGGGCTGCTACCAATGCGGCCTCCAGGATGGCCGGCGTTGCACTATAAACACGTCCAATGACCTCACCAGTAGCAGGATAAATAATATCAATCGGATTGCCTGAAGTATCCTCAACATAAGCCCCATTTATAAAATGGCTTGCCTTGGGTTTCGGATCAATCATTGACTTGTCCTTCCGTATCTTCGCTTGAGTTGGGCTTCACGCAATGTGATATAGAGGACTGCGCCAATAATTGTTACACCACCCACAATAACAAAAGTATCGATACTTTCGCCAAATAATAGATATCCAACAGCTACAGCCCAGATAAGTTGTAAAAATCCCACCGGCTGTGTGACGGTAAGCGGAGCAGATCGAAACGCGAATGTCATAAAATAGTGGCCAGCAACAGCAAAGGTTGCCACAGCTAAGAGGGTACCAACCTCAAAGTTAGTAGGCCTAATCCAAACAGGGATCGTAAGTGGAATGAGCCCGATGGTTACGCCAATCGAGAGTAATGCCACGACCATATCAGCACTGGCTAAATCTGTTAAACGTTTTGCCATCAGGTAACTCACACCAAAAAAAAGCGTCGTACCAAGCATTGCGACATGGCCCATGGACACGTCCCGGAATCCAGGGCGAAGAATTACCAATACACCTATAATAGCTACAACAATAGCGAGCCCACGCCGTAATGCTAAACGCTCTCCCATAATAAAAACCGCACCTAATGTGACAAAAATTGGGGTTAGATATCCCATGGCCGAGACCTCAGATATCGGAATGCGAGCCATAGCATAAAACCAAAGGGTAACTGCCAAAGTATGTAGACAGGCTCGACCAGCACCAAGTTTAATTACATTAAGTGGTAGGCCCTCACGAAAAAGCTTGCGGACCACAGGTACCAGAAACACTAAACCCAAAGCATATCGCAGAAAGGCACTTTCAGCAGCGGGAAGCCGCGTACCTACATGTTTTACACCAACATAAACACCTATAAAACAAAGCCCTGAAAGCCCCATCCATAAAGCACCTATGATTGGCTTGTCTGGTCGTCCCACTGTCATAACGCATCGCCTTCACGCTCGAGCCACATAGGCAAGAAAAGTAAGTATAGCAGGGCTAGCCAACCAAGAACACTAGCCACAGAACTATCCCAGGGGAGGTGGCCATCACAGCCATTTTTTCCCCATCCGCGAAAAAGAACGGTGTCACATCTATAAGCGGTCTTAGATCATCACAATAGTCTTTGGCCTAATACCGAGGTTCGATACTTAGAGGTTTGCTTCTAGTGCGTCCAAATTCCACGCCGGTGTGTGGCAAAGTTCTCACCATACCCACCAGCGCGAATATTTGCTGCTCGCTTTTGCGTGACTTGTATTGTCACCTCAATATTGTGTAGTTTAGCGTAGCTTACTGCCGCGTTTTCGCTCTCAAACTCCAAGCACACCTGTGTTTGGGTGTCATCACTTGTGGTCCAGCCCATCAACGGATCTATGTCCCGTGCCTCATTGGGTACAAACTCCAGCACCCAGGATTTTGTTTTGGCACTGCCCGAAGACATGGCCGTCTTAGACGGTTGATAGATACGTGCAAACATTTAAGCCTCCGTCATCTAGCTTGTAATAAAAACAAACGTTTATGCAAGGGCTATTATTATTAGCCGGCCTTAAAACCCTAACTATATATTTGAGAATACATGAAATTGAAAATCATCGTTTTGAGAGATATTTAGTTCTGAGTTCTACCTAGGATTGGCGATGACCTACTCTCCCACAACTTAAGCTGCAGTACCA
>JAVLEV010000074.1:0-9601 GCA_031920365.1 Planktomarina sp.
CGGTCCGTCGCCAAATAGGCTTTTTCATCACATGAGATCTTCAAAACCGCGTCCTCGTTCGAAAAACAACCGTAATAATAATAATCATAATCGGTCAGTTGCCAATGTTATGAACCGTGTTTTTGATAGCTCTGGCCCTGAAGGCAAAGTACGCGGCACGCCGCAACAAATTATTGAAAAATATCAGCAATTAACACGCGATTGCCAATTGTCTGGCGATCGGGTTGCTGCGGAAAACTTTCAACAACATGCCGAGCATTACATGCGGTTACAAGCCGAGGCTCAACGTGAAATCGATTCCCGCCGGGAGCAACAGGATCGTGAAAATCGCGAAAAACAAGCCCAACGTGATCAAGAACGTAATGATCGCCCAGATGATAGCGACCGGTCACAACAACGACCGGCGCAGATTGATCAGGAAAAACAGGGCGCGAATGTTGCTGGTAGTTCTATAGAACTTGAAGACTCGCCACAGCCTAATCTATTGCCCTTGCCAATAGCCGATCAGGCTGAAAAGCCCGAAAAAATTGTGTTAAAACTGGAAGAGCCCCCCAAACCACGTGTAAGGCGCAGGCCAGCTAAACCTGCTGTTGAAGCAGCTGACGCCCAATCAGCTCACGAGCCAAAGAGCGAAGACTAATTAACCAGCGAGACAACGGGCTAAAGCACAAAATCCTTCAAGTGAAATTTCTTCAGCTCGTGCTGTAGGCTCTAGGCCTGCATTACGTAAAATTGTTTCAATGTCTGGTGATGCTGATTTCAAGCTCGAGCGTAGCATTTTACGGCGTTGATTGAAGGCCATTGCTACCGTTGAAGACAACAAACCAGCAGGGGCGGGGAACCGTGGTTGTGGTAGTACTGCAAAATGCACCACGGCAGAATGAACCTTCGGTGGCGGCGTAAATGCTTCAGGAGGCAGCGCCATAACAATTTCTGGATTAGTTTTCCATTGTGATAATATAGAAAGTCTACCATAGGCTTTGGATCCTGGGGTGGCGATAATACGTTCAGCAACTTCTTTTTGAAACATTAGGGTTAATGTGCTCCAAAACGGTGGCCAATCCTTAGGTGAAAGCCAACGTATTAACAGCTCTGTGCCCACGTTGTATGGTAGGTTTGCTACAATGCGGATTGGCGCAGTCAAATGCGGGCGAACATCAAAATCAAGTGCGTCAGTGTTGAAAATGTCTAACTGACCAGGGTATATTTTTGCAATTTCATTGAGTGCTGGAATGCAGCGTGGGTCCTTCTCCAGTGCCAAAACCCGGCGTGCGCCTGAGGCCAAAAGCCCGCGTGTGAGCCCACCAGGTCCAGGGCCAATTTCCAAAATATCATAACCTTCTAAATTTCCTGCCATACGGGCAATTTTTGCTGTAAGGTTTAGGTCTAACAGGAAATTCTGCCCCAATGACTTTTTGGCATTAAGTGAATGACTTTCGATCACATCACGGAGTGGTGGAAGCTGATCAATTTGCATTGTTGCGTACCTTTATCATTCTATCAGCGGTACGTATTGCCTGGATCATTGAGGTTGGATCTGCAATTCCTCGACCTGCAATGTCAAAAGCGGTGCCGTGGTCGGGCGACGTGCGCACTATTGGTAACCCAAGTGTGACGTTGACACCCCCAGAAAAATCTAATGTTTTAACTGGAATAAGAGCTTGATCATGATACATGCACAGCGCCACATCATACCCTAAGCGTGCGGCTGCATGAAACATTGTGTCAGCAGAATTGGGTCCGGTTATCGACAAACCTTGGGCTTTTAGCTCAGTAATCCAAGGTGAAATGCGGTCAATGTCGTCCCTGCCTATATTACCGCGTTCACTTGCATGTGGGTTGAGACCAGCAACTGAAATACGTGGGTTCTCTATTCCAAAGTCTTTTTTAAAACTTTCGTGAATGATCTGAACTGTGGTAGCGAATAGCCCTCGATTGATGGCCTGCGGTACATCGCTTATTGGGATATGGATTGTGAGGGGGACAACGCTGAGGGCGGGGCAGGTCAGCATCATTACAACCGTCTGAACGCCACAAAGATGCGCCAAAAACTCAGTATGTCCAGGAAACTTAAAATCTACACCAGCTTTTAGGTTAGCTTTATTAATAGGCGCAGTACATATTCCTGCCACCTTGCCGGATAAAGCACAATCAACTGCACATTCAATTGCTTGGATCACTCCCGCTGCGTTTTGAGGATCAGCCTTACCCGGTACAGCTACATTGGGAAAATCAATTTGATAGAGGCTTACAGTACCTGCTGAAACTTCAGCCTTATTAGGTATCCAGTAAGTCACTTTAGTATCATTTGGAAGGTTTTTTCTATCAGCAAATAATACCATTGGTATATCATTACCAATCTGTTTGTGTGCAGCAAGGAAAACTTCAAGTCCAATGCCTGATGGATCGCCGCAGGTTATTGCTAGAGGGGGCTGTGCCATTAATAGTATTTAATAGTGGAATTTGAACGTAACTCGGCAAGATAGCCTTCGGCTAGCCTTTCAAGGCGCGCAGAGCGTAAATTTTTGGCCACTTTGTTTCTTGATACATTTTCAAACGTTGAATAAGTGCGAGCGCATAACATTACTATATCGGCCTGTTTAGAGTTTTTAGTTTGTAGTATATTTTGTTCGTTCTTGTCCAAACCGTTCAAACGTATTGCGATTGTGGGTGACAGTTGACTGGGCGTCTTTGATTCGATGGTTAAAATTAAAGCGGTATCGTTTTTAACTGAACCATAAAAGTCATCACAGGTATCAGCCCTATTACTGGCTGAGAGCACAGCTGATGTAGGGCCAGAAATTTGAGCATATTTGATCGTTGAAATCTGAGGTAAATTGAAGGTTGTTTCCGCCACATCAAGCAGTTGGAATAGGACAATTGCATTAGGGATTTCAAGTGGCTCAGTTACCTGTCCTGAGTGCAAGCCTGATATAATAGGTCGCAAACCGGCAGGCAAATCGTTTAGGTTTGTCCACTTTAATCTCCCACCATTTTCTCGTGATGGTGCAACGGATAAAAGTCGAGCCTGCTCTGAGAAGGTAGTGGTTGATTCTATGTGTGTTAGGCGCTCTGCAATTTGCCGGGCTACCATAATTTTATCTGGTGGGGCTGGTAACACAATTTCAGTGAGTAAAACTTTTATGCCGCCTTGTGCTCCTGTAGACGCTAGCGCGCGATCAACTTCTGCTTTGGTTGGGTTTGCACGGGACGAAAAACGTCCACGAACCAAATTGCGCCATGTGACGCCTACCTCAACATAATCTCGAAACGTTTGTTCATCTACACCATCTTGAGCCAAATCCGCCAATAGTAGGGGGAGGTCGCGATTTGTTCCCTTTGCAAAATCTGACATTGCTTGTGTTAATACTTCGGAGCTAAGTTTGATGCTCAGCCGATGTGCGGCGGCTATTTTTAAACGGTCTTCAATCAGACTGTTGCGCGCGTATTTTTCATCAATATTGGAACGCTGAAGTATTTCAAAAAAACGGATGCGTTGATGAAGCTCATATTTTGTGATGGCCATATTGTCGACCGATATTACTGGATCAAATAAGCTTTGTGATTTAGCAGGGCCGGTGATGATGCATGCTAAAAATAGAGTTCGCATGCAAGCTCTCATCACTAATTTGAACATTATGATCTCCTTTTTATAATGTACCGCATTGGCGTTTTTTTGGCGCTTTTCGAACGCCAGAGGAAAAACCCAAGAGCTCTATAGAAAAACTAAATTCTGTTTTGTCATTTAATGTAGCAGAAGTCGAGAAACGACGCGAGGCTAAGAAGTCAAGATTCACGCATTCATTAATGTACCTTAGGCCTATGTTTAGTTTTGAAAGCCTTCCAACAGTAGTATCCATTTGAAACTCCGATCTGGATTGCCAGTTATTTGTAAAATCATATTGCCAATTTAATGCCAATGAACTCGATGATGTGATGCGGCCTTCCTCAAAATCAGCACCAAGGCCAACATGGCTTGCAGATATTTTATTATTTGAGTTTTGCCAGGTAAAGCGAGCTTCAGTTTTTTTAACATCGCCTGCATCTTTCAGCAAAGCGCGGGCGATTAGCTCAATACCGGTTGCCGTTCCAAATGACCCAACTACCAACCAGTCTGAAATTGAGCCTGATAGACCTGATGATTTAGAGAATATATTAATGTTTTTGTTTCTGTACACGCGCCCAATTTCCCAACCGACAGTTGTACTGTTTGCATAATTGTTCGCACTACTTATTCCAAGGTTCAGGCGTGTTCCAGGTTCAGTTCGATCAAATCCAGGTACACGGTTGATACGATAGAGATTACCTTCGTCAAATTCTACTCTTGTACTGTCTTGGTTAGGTATATTTCCAGAGAAACTTTTTAGCCCTGCCAATTGGATGCGAGGTTCAATTCGTTGCGTTCCGCCGTTCTTTAGGCGGCGTGAAAGTGGCCAACGAAGTCCGATAGCTTGGGCCGCGCTGAAGCGTGTCACGTTAGGGCTTACGCTAGTGTTCTGGCGCACATGATATTGTGATGTTTCAAGCTCTGTTTCAACATCTACTATAATACCATTATAGTATGTCCAATCGCGATGCCAGTCTGTGTTAAAAGAGAGGCGGGCGGTATCATATCCATCAATATTTTGATCGGAATAACGATAACTTACGAGGAAGCTTGTCTCCAGGTCGATGGCCCCCCCAGTTATCTCAGGGTAAAGGCGACGCTGAAAAAAAGACTCTGTTACTAAAGTTGGCTGGGTTGCATTATTTTCACTATTACGAAGCGAATAGTAATTTGAAAACCGTAGTTCAGAATTTTTAAACCTCGCAGTACGGTTTAAGGTGATGTTGGATTCTAGCCGGTCAATTTCTGATATGTCATACTCAAACATATAAGAGGGATCACTTACGGCCTGAAGCTGTACGCCCAAAAAATAGCCGCTATCAAGATTAAAACCGGCATTTCCTAGTAAATACCCACGGCCTTTTTTAGGTAAGAGTGTGTCATGCGACAGCGCGCCGTCTACATGCAGGTTTCCGTTCTGAAAAGCTTGGCGATACCGATAGTTTAAAGTATCGGTTTTAGTGGATACCACTGGCGTTAATGTGAGATCCCTATTTGCACCGATTTTTAAGAAATAAGGTGTTCTAATCGCTGTTCCTAACGTGGTTGATGTGCTGAGTTGTGGGACCAAAAAACCAGTTGCCCGCTTTAAGGACGGATCAGGTAGACGCAAATAAGGAAAAAAGAAAACTGGAATATCCCGAACTCTCAAATGTGCTTGATCAAAGTAAAGTTGTTTCTCTAAACTATCATGTACAATACGTTTAGCTCTGATTTGCCAGAGTGGCACTTCATTATTACAAATAAAACAAGAGGTTGCAGCCACATTATATGCCTGCGCATATCTACTATTTATACGCGAAATCTGAGCTGTGGCAATTTGAACTTTCTGGCTAAGAATAATGCGTGCGCTATATATTATACCTTGGGTCAAGTCTCGGGATAGTATCGCTTGATTAGCCAAAATCACAGTTCCAGACCCATCCGTTAGGTGTATGGGACCAACAATATTCAATTTATTTTGTTTGCTCGAATAGGTGATTTCATCAGCTGTAATCTGTGTGTCGCCCTGCCAAACTGTGACCGATCCGCTAGCCAACAAAACGCCGTCTGGCGCTATTTGTATCCTGTCTGCGATGAGATTAGCCGCATTTTTTGCACACGCTTCGAGGCCGCCTAATAATAAAAATATAAAAGAAATTATTAGACGCATTTATCCGTCCTCGGTGTGTAAAAGAAAAGCAAGTGATAAACCAATAGCAGATATAGGTGGGATCCAAGCAGCCCAAATCTCTGGAAGTTGACCATTTTCACCAAGTATTTGTGCAAAATTACGCAGAAAATAAAGGCCAAATCCAAATAGTATTGCCATGAGTATCATTAGACCGGTACTGCTTTGACGGCCTTGGCGCACTGTACATCCCGCACCAATCATTACAATTGAGGCCAAAAACAAAGGTAATGCTAGTTCCATATGGTACCATACCGTATGGCGTCGTGCTGAAAAACCTGCCTTTTTCAATTGCTTAATAAACATAGGTAATTGCCAAATTGGGATAGAAGCCGGGGTGCCAAAGCTATCATTTATATGCTCCTTGGTTAGCTCTGTTTGAATTCTGTATTGGCGCATCTGATCTGCATCAGCCTCTGGGTTCCCACCAAGTTGCAGTTGCCATTCTTTGACATTTAATAAGTCCCAATACCCATCTTCTAATGTGGCCGTATCCGCGGACACCCGGTGCGTAGCCTGGCCAGAAAGGTCAAACTCATAAAGTGTTACATCGAATAGCTGGGTGCCATCTAGGTTAGCACGGTTCGCATGAATCACTGTTTGTGCCTGCTCATTACCTTGCCGAAGCCACAAGCCACTGGATGATAAAGACACTGTGCTGACCTGTCTGGTAGAGAAACTGGAAAATAAATTTTCATATTGTTTTTGTGTTGCAGCAACAATTGGGTTTAGAGCCAAGACAGCAAAAACTCCAATTGCAAGTGCGGTCAATAATGGACCAATTAATGACCGCACTGCAGAGCGCCCAGAAGCCCGGGCGATGATTAATTCGTTGCTCCGTGCTAGGCTTGAAAATAGCATAATACTACACAAAACCATAATTAGGGGCAGCATTTGGTAAAGGGCGGCTGGCGCGTTGAGAGCAACTAAATGCAGGATTTTTTCATAGGCTACACTTTGTCCGCGGAACCTCCTGAGCTGCTCAATGAAATCAAGTAGCACTACTAAAACTGAAAAAGCGCCTGTTATAAAGAAAAATACTGTTAGAAACCTGCGGGCAAAATAAAGATGAAGGATCATAGTCCTGACTCTTTTGGTGCTACCCAAGGCTTGTCTGAGCGCAGAACAATGGTCACTGCAAATAAGAAGCCAAAGAGCAAAGGTAAATACATAATCCAAAGGGAGCTTAGGACACGGCGAACGTAATCGAGGCATAGGCCTTCTACAAAATTTAAAATAATTAAACAAAATGCGGCCGTAAGAAAGGGTCGCCAGAGGCCTAACCGACTATACTGAGCCGTAACTAAAACAGCATAGCCAATTAGCACAGCAAAAATGCTCAATAAAGGCCCTGCGATGCGTTGGTGTAAAGCAAATACTGTTTCAAACTGTGTGGCGTTGCCTGGAGTCGTGTCGTTCATCAAGTGATCCACAAGCTCAAGGCTGGTGAAGTGATCTATGTATTTGCTGGCATCAGAGCGCGGGCTGACAATCTGACCAATGTTAATTACAAAGTCATTGAATTTTGTGACGGTCAGCCGGTCTGTAGTCAAATCAAGGTTTTGAATTAGACCGTCTATTAACACTAAACGCGGACCATCTTCTGAGCGCACTAAAAAAGCTTTAGAGGCTGAATATGTTAAACTCTTAGTCGGATCCGATGTATCATTTAGAAATACACCCTCCAACTCCCCATCGACGGTGATTTGGCGCAAATAAAATATAATATCATCGCTTGGGCTTAGGAAAGCACCTTCAGTGAGTAACCGCGCAGTCAAATTTTCAGATACTTCCAATTGCCGTTGGTGCAATTGAGCTTGGCTGATTGGGACCAAGATATTGGTTAAAATTATCATTAAGGCTGCTAAGCCTACTGCAAATATCCAAACTGGTTTCGAAATTTCGCGGGCAGAAAGTCCGGCTGCTTGTAATACCACCAATTCGCCGTTTGAAGATAAACGATTGATTACATAGACAACAGCAGCAAATCCAGCGATTGGCGCAATAATAGAAATCATCCAAGGCAGTGTTAGCGCTGTGAACTCCAAAAATACCATTGCGGATTGGCCATCTGCGATGAGGCGATCAAACAACCGCACTGCTCGGTTAACCCAATATATCAGTACCAATACTAGAGCAAAAAAGCCAAATAGCGCTACGAGTCGCGTTAAAATATATGTATTGATACGTCCCATTATCCCCTCGGGTTAATCATTGATTTACTGCTAAAGGAATTTCATCAAAACAGAAACATGAATCTGGTCAATATTGCATACACAGGCTACGCTTCGCCCATCAACTTTTGAAAAGGAACTTCTATGACACCTCTCCCGAAATTTTCAGTTATCGAAACGGATTTTGATCTTTTGTTAGTGTGTGATGGGCAAATTATAATTTTGGTGCCCGACGATGGTAAATTGGATGCAGTTGGTAGTCTTATAAATAGAGTAATGGATGGTGCACTTGTTCGGTTTTTAAAGTCGGAGGTTTTCGAAAAGCTATCTCTTGGAAAGGCCCAGTCGTTGTCCTACCCAACAGGTTTAATGGCTGAATCTGTAACTATTGCTAAAATCAACCCTAACAGCACGATCTCTGAAACGCGGAACTGCGGCGTGGAAATCGCTAAACAAGCTACTTGTGAAAAAATCTTATTGGTTAGTGGGGAATTCGAGCGTATTGCAGATTTAGTCGAAGGCATATCGATACGAAACTACGAATACCTCGATCAGAAAACCAACG
The DNA here is from genome assembly GCA_031920365.1 of Planktomarina sp. Lineage (GTDB taxonomy): Bacteria > Pseudomonadota > Alphaproteobacteria > Rhodobacterales > Rhodobacteraceae > Planktomarina. Next base: position 8,517 of record JAVLEV010000074.1, read on the forward strand.
CCAAACCCAAGCCCTTAGATGTTCGAGTCATGGTAAAGAATATTGAAAAGCAGACCATCGAGATAGATCTTAAATTGGCAGTGATAGACGGTGTATTTTTTACTCGTGATTTGATCAATGCACCAGCTAATGTGTTGACTACTACAAGTTTTTCAAAACAGCTTTCCGCTCTGTCTAAATTAGGTCTCACGGTTGAAGTTTTGGATGAGGCCGAGCTAGAAAAACTCGGCATGCGTACATTGCTTTGTGTGGGGCAAGGCTCTGATAGCCCATCCAAAGTGGTTGTGATGCAATGGAAGGGCGGCGGCGACGAACCGCCTTTTGCTCTCGTTGGCAAGGGTGTGGTCTTCGATACAGGCGGCATATCGATAAAACCGGCAGCCGGCATGGAAGATATGACTATGGATATGGGTGGCGCCGGTGTGGTTGCGGGGGCAATGAAAGCCTTGGCGCTGCGTAATGCCAAGGCCAATGTGGTAGGAGTGGTTGGTCTGGTCGAAAATATGCCATCTGGCAATGCGGTTCGTCCCGGTGATGTGGTCAAATCTATGAAGGGCGATACAGTCGAGGTGATCAACACTGATGCGGAAGGGCGTCTCGTTTTAGCAGATGTCTTGTGGTACACTCAGGAGCGCTTTAATCCAACTGGAATGATCAACCTCGCTACTTTGACTGGGGCCATTATCGTCGGCTTGGGCCATGAAATGGCAGGCGTTTTCTCTAACAATGATAAACTATGTAAGCAGTTCATCGACGCGGCCACGGCTGAAGGTGAAGGCGCATGGCGCATGCCCTTGGCACCAGCCTATGATAAATTGCTGAAATCCCGAATAGCAGATGTTAAAAATGTTGGATCCCGGGCTGCGGGCTCTATTACTGCGGGCCAGTTTTTGCAACGCTTTGTTAGAGGTGATATGCCATGGGCGCATTTGGATATTGCTGGTGTTGCATCAATAGCATCTGAGAGTGCCTTCTCTCCAAAAGGTGCAACTGGCTGGGGTGTGCGTGCGCTAAACCGCATGATTGCAGATCACTATGAAGCTGTGGAGGACACGTCGGGTGGGTGACGTATATTTCTACCACCT
>JAVLEV010000075.1:0-9448 GCA_031920365.1 Planktomarina sp.
TGCTTTCACCAAAAGTAACGGTGCTCCAGATGTTGATAGCCGTGCACGAAATTCAGCGATATCCTCACAGCCTAGATAACGATACATGACACGCAGTGCAACTGTTTGCAGCCCACCAAAGTTTTGACCATGTGCAACATGCGAAGGCCCACCACAGCTCCCATAAGCACCATAAAGGCTAACCAGTGCTTCCACTTTTTCAGGCTCACGCATACCGGCAACAGCCCAAAGTACCATAGCGCCACCAGCACTATCGCCTGCCAAAATGATTTTATCCCGATTAGCTATAAACTCGTTTGTAATTTCTGCAGCTTGATTAGCCTGGGCGGGAAATTGATACTCTGGCGCCAAGGCATAGGGCGCCGCAAACACTCGGCGACCAGTCATCTTAGCCATCCAAGAGCAAAGAGTTTGGTGAGTCCACGGACTACCAACAATCCAACCACCTCCATGGAAATAGAGGATGTCTGCACCTTCTGTTTTAAAACTTGGATTGAATTTCAATCCCTTACCACTGAGAAAAACTATTTCATCAATGGAAACGTCTGGCGCAGAGAAATGACTTATCGCCGCACGCTCAGCGGCGTAACCAGCGCGCAACTTGTAAACAGGGTCATTAACCCAATCTAAGATAGGCATCGCATTCACACAAAAGACTTAGGCTTAGCCTCACGCGCCATATGATCCAAAACCGCATTAACGAAGCCGCGTTCTTTACCGTCTGGAGAGAAAGCAAGCGCCACCTCAACATATTCAACAATAGTGACCTTTGGTGGAGTATCGCCTTCGACAAATTCGGCACCCGCAGCCCGAAATAGTGCCCGCAGGGTCGGGTCAATACGCCCTATAGGCCATTTCGCTACTAGAGCGCGGTCCGTCATTTGGTCAATTCGAGCTTGATTGTTCACAGCACCCGCAACAACTTGAGAGAAATGATTTAAATCGCCATCTTCGAGACGTATACCGTCCACCTCCGCACCCATCCGGTGTTCTTCAAATTCCTTCAACACCACGTCTATAGGTTGACTAGACGCCTCCATCTGGAAGAGTGCCTGTACAGCGTATAGCCGACTAGCCGACTTCATGCGACGTTTTTGGTTACCGGATAAATTAGAAACGCTCATACTATTTTGATCTCCTCAGTAGGCAAAAACCCAAATTTGCCTTTGGGTTTGCCCCATCTTCGAGTCAAGGCAATCAGATGAAGCGCCGCAGCTGCAGCTCCACCACCTTTGTTTTGTCCATCGGCTTGGGCGCGTACTTTCGCCTGTGTATGGTTTTCAACCGTAAGTATTCCATTGCCTATACAGGCGCCCTGCAGGCCTAAAAGTTGCAAGGCACGGCTACTATCATTACAAACAGTTTCATAATGCGTGGTTTCGCCACGAATAACACAGCCTAAAGCTACGTAGCCATCGAATTGTGCCAATCTCTGGGCAATTGCAATAGCCGTTGGAACTTCGAGAGCACCGGGGACTTCTACCAGATCCCAGGTACCACCAACAGATTCGATTTCCGCTGTTGCCCCAGCTATCATTTGCTCCGCAATATCTTTGTAATAAGGAGCCACTACAATCAGTAGGTTAAGTTGTTTGTCAAACTTTGGCGGACTTAAGGTCTGTTGATGTTCATTTGACACCATTAGCTAGGTTCCACAATTTTTTGCGTGCCCAATATTTCCAATCCATATGCCTCAAGACCTACAATTTTAGGCTCTGGTGAATTAGTTAATAATGTAAGCTTTGACAGTCCGAGTGATGAGAGGATCTGTGCACCAACGCCATACTGGCGCAATGTTTGTGGACTGCCATCGTCTGTTGCGCTAATTTTCATGTGTAAATCACGCAGCAGCACCAATACGCCCCGGCCTTCTTCTGCAATTATATTCATAGAAGCTGAAAAATCAAAAGCCCTACCTATGGCGCCAGTGCCTACCATATCAAGCATAGGATCCAATGAATGCATCCGAACTAAAACCGGTTCCATCCCACCGATGTCACCCTTCACTAAGGCAATATGCTCGGCCCCTTGGGTCTCATCGTTAAAGATACGCATTTGCCATTCGCCACCGAACTCAGATTGAATTACCTGCTCACCCTTAACGCGCACTAAATTATCATGACGCCTGCGATAGGCGATAAGATCGCTGATGGTTCCGATTTTAAGACCATGCTCTTGCGCAAACCCAATGAGATCCGGCAAGCGCGCCATGCTTCCATCATCATTCATGATTTCGCAGATCACACCTGACGGGTTGAGGCCAGCCAGTCGCGAAATATCTACCGCTGCTTCTGTATGGCCCGCGCGAACCAAAACTCCACCGTCACGGGCACGCAAAGGAAAGACATGGCCCGGCGTCGCAATATCGGCAGCTGTCTTGTTAGAATCTATAGCTACGGCAACAGTTCTTGCACGGTCGTGGGCAGAGATACCTGTGGTTACACCTTCACGGGCTTCAATCGAAATGGTGAACGCAGTTTCATGTCGAGAAGAATTATAAGTCGACATAAGTTGTAGACCCAAAGCCTCCACTCTGTCACTAGTCAATGTCAGGCAAATCAGGCCTCTACCGTATCTAGCCATAAAGTTGATGGCCTCAGGCGTAGCCATCTGTGCAGGGACAACCAAATCACCCTCGTTTTCGCGATCTTCATGATCAACAAGCACAAACATACGACCGTTCCGGGCATCTTCAATGATAGCTTCAATTGGAGATATCACTTTTGCCATATCACGCTCAACGGCACCTGGCTTTTCAAATGGCAGTAGATCATTCATAATTCAGGTCCAATCTTGCAGGCGCGCGACATAGCGAGCTAGAGTGTCAATTTCCAGATTGACCTGATCACCGACCTGAGATGCACTCCATGTGGTGACCGCTTTAGTGTGTGGGATAAAATTGATGCCGAATTCTGCGCCGTTGACCTCGTTCACAGTTAAAGAAGTGCCATTTAAAGCCACTGAGCCCTTTGGGGCTATAAATTTTGCGAGTGCGCCTGGTACTCGTAATGTCACTCGCGTGCTCCCACCCTCATCGTGCATTGCGATTATCTCAGCCACGCCATCTACATGGCCAGACACTATATGCCCGCCCAGCTCATCACCTACCTTCAACGCACGCTCAAGGTTTATACGAGCACCAAGATGCCAACCTTCAATATTAGTGAAGGCAACACTTTCCGCGGATACATCAACTGCAAAGCTATCAGCAGTTTTTGTCACAACAGTTAAACAAACGCCATTACAAGCAATCGAAGCGCCTATATCAACGGAGGAAAGATCATACGTCGTAGCAATCTCAATACGCAAGTCACCAGACTTCACCAACGACCGAATTTCTCCAACATCAGTTATAATACCAGTGAACATAATTTTCCCCTTTCAACATTCACTACCCCCAGTATTGGCTTGGGGCAAGGGTCCCAACTTGAATTGAAACTACCGCTACTCACATTAACAATTTTAGCACCTATTATTGAAACGAAACATATCATTCCATAGGGTCGCCTAAATAGGTATTTCGCGTGACCCTACTATATTTGCCTAATTTCTTCTGCATTGGTGGCTACATCCAGCATTCTTCACAAAAATACTTAGTGATGCGGGTCGTACAGCCAATCTTAGTGATGGCGCTAATGCGTTGCACGCCAATGCTGCCGTACGTCTGGGCCAAGTTTGCAACAACTCTCCAAGCTAAATCGTCTAGCTTCCATCAACCGGCTTAACGCTAAATCAGCAACTCCAGCCAAACCGTCAGCCCCAATTGCAAGTCCAGCCGTATATATGATGAGATCATCAATCAAACCAGCCTTTAGTAAGGAGGCAGCTAGGCTCCCCCCCCCTTCGCAAAAAATCGAAGTCAGTCCCTTATTACCAAGCGCCTGAAACATAGCCACTACATCAAGCTGCCCATCGGCTGTCTGAGGGATTTCCAGAAGTTCGTCACAACTACCGAGCCAGGCGCCTTTACCAGAAGCGTCCACCCCATGGCAGAGCCAAAGCGGTGCAATATCACGAGAGGATTTCAAAGCATCACCTAAAAAATCAAGTTTAGAGGATGCAATGATGCGAACTGGCTGGGAAATGCAGCCCAAATCTCGCACTATAAGACTCGGGTTATCCGCTTTAGCAGTGCCACTCCCGACCAGAACAGCATCGTGACGTGCACGAAAACTATGCACATCTCTGCGAGAAGACGGAGCAGTGATCCACTGGCTTTCACCGTTCAGAGTAGCAATCCGGCCATCAAGTGACATGGCTAGTTTTAAAGTCACCCGCGGCCTACCTTTGGTCACACGCGTACAGAACCCATAGTGGGAAATTTTAGCCTGAGCTGACATGCAACCGAGATCAACATTAATTCCTGCTGCCTCCAGTTTCGCAATACCAGCCCCAGAGACCCGAGCATCAGGATCAATCATAGCCACTACACACCTGTGAATACCCGCCGTCACTAGGCCTTCAGCACATGGACCGGTAACCCCATAATGTGAGCAAGGCTCCAAAGTAACATACGCAGTTGATCCTTGCGCCTGCGACCCAGCCTGGGCTAGCGCCATAACCTCAGCGTGCGGACTACCACCCGGCTGCGTCCAGCCGCGGCCAATAATCCGATCTTTCTTCACAAGAACGCAGCCAACAGCGGGGTTTGGCCAAACATTTCCTTGCCCACGTAGGCCTAAGCCCAGTGCCAACTTCATATAGCGAACATCGCTTACGGAGTTCACTCCTCAGACGGCAAATTTGGACGTAGTTCTGATACAAACTTGTCGAAATCATCCGCCGCTTGAAAGTTTTTGTAGACGCTTGCGAACCTAACATAAGCAACGGTATCAATTCGGGCCAAGGCCTCCATTACAATCTCACCGATAGAAGTAGAAGGAATATCTGTATCACCCATACTCTCTAACCGGCGTACAATGCCCGAAATCATTTGGTCCATGCGCTCCATTTCAACTGGGCGTTTTTGCAATGCTATGCGAATTGAGCGTTCAAGTTTAGTACGGTCGAAATCTTCACGACGCCCATTTGACTTGATCACCACCAAATCCCGCAATTGGACCCGCTCATAGGATGTAAACCGGCCACTACATGCTGCACAAAACCGCCGTCGCCTGATTGCAACGTGATCTTCAGCTGGACGAGAGTCTTTTACCTGAGTATCAACATTTCCACAAAACGGGCAACGCATGTGCCATCCCCTTTAAGTTTAAGTCTAGAGCTTTGAGCCCACATATACACGTTCTCTATAACATTTCACCATAGTTTGGGTAGGGTGAATTATACACACTGCATTTTGTAGTTTCTATTACTAACAGATCTAACCTACCAAAAAAAGCGCTGCCCATAAAGCCTGTAGCTAAAAATTCTTTTTATTTTAATAAAAAAAGGCCTCACTGTGTAAGGCCTCCTTAAAGTTCGTGTTCAGTAAACCTATTGATCAAGAAAGCTGCGAAGCTTGCGGCTCCGGCTAGGATGCTTCAGTTTGCGCAGTGCCTTTGCTTCAATCTGACGAATACGCTCACGTGTCACGCTGAACTGTTGGCCCACTTCTTCCAGGGTATGATCTGTGTTCATACCAATACCAAAGCGCATCCGCAGGACCCGCTCTTCACGCGGGGTCAGACTAGCCAAGACCCTGGTTGTGGTTTCTTTCAGGTTTTCTTGGATAGCACTGTCTAACGGCAAAACGGCATTCTTGTCTTCAATGAAGTCCCCAAGTTGTGAGTCCTCCTCGTCACCTATTGGTGTTTCTAAAGATATAGGCTCTTTGGCTATTTTCATGACCTTACGAACTTTTTCCAAAGGCATTTGCAGCTTAGCCGCCAATTCCTCAGGTGTTGGCTCGCGACCAATTTCATGCAGCATTTGACGCCCGGTACGCACAAGCTTATTTATAGTTTCGATCATATGAACCGGAATACGAATTGTACGAGCCTGATCTGCGATTGAGCGCGTGATAGCCTGACGAATCCACCAAGTAGCATAAGTGCTAAACTTATACCCTCGGCGATATTCAAACTTATCAACTGCCTTCATCAAGCCAATATTGCCCTCTTGTATTAAATCTAAAAACTGCAAGCCACGATTAGTATATTTTTTGGCTATTGAAATTACTAAACGGAGATTAGCTTCAACCATTTCTTTTTTGGCTTGGCGCGCTTCTTTTTCACCCTTTTGAACTTGCTGAACAATACGGCGGAATTCGCTAATATCCAGACCAACATACTGCCCAACTTGGGCCATTTCTGCACGCAATTGCTCAACTTTAGCGATACTGCGTTCCATAAACATTTTCCAGCCACGACCAGACTTTTCGTTCATCTCGTTCAGCCAGTTTGGATCGAGCTCACGCCCACGATACGCATCAATAAACTCGCGGCGGTTAATTCGGGCTTGATCGGCAAGCTTAACCATCGAGCTATCAATTGACATAATCCTCCGGTTGATACCGTAAAGTTGGTCTATCAAAGCTTCGATCCGGTTATTATGCAGATGCAATTCATTCACTGAAAGTACAATTTCAGACCGTAATTTTTGGTATTTAGCCTCAGATTCTTTAGAAAAACTTTTGCCTTCATTTAATGTGGCCAACATACGCACATCTTGCATTTCGGACAACAGAACATAATCATGAGCGATAACATCAAGTGTTTCCAAAACCCGAGGCTTCAGGGCCGCTTCCATAGCAGCCAGCGACAAGTTGGCTCCTTCATCTTCATCGTCATCATCATCAACAATAATCGCATTACCATCAGCATCTAACACCGGACTAACGGTAGCTACCTCTTCAGTAGGTAATTCTGGCGCAACAACCGGGGTGATTTCTTCTTCCCCCATGTGATGGCCGAATGTAGTATCGAGGTCGATCACATCGCGCAGCAAAATATCTTCGCTTAGCAGTTCGTCACGCCAGATCGTAATTGCTTGAAATGTCAGTGGGCTTTCACAAAGCCCTGCAATCATTGTTTTGCGACCAGCTTCAATCCGCTTCGCAATCGCAATTTCGCCCTCACGGCTCAAAAGTTCAACCGAACCCATTTCACGGAGATACATCCGAACTGGGTCGTCTGTGCGATCTAGTTTTTCATTATTGGCGCCAGCCAAGGCAAGGTCGCGATTTTGGTTTGTTGAAACCAAATCTGTTGGGCCCTTGTCTTCCTCCGATTCGTGCTCTTCGGTCACCTGAATTCCCATTTCCGAAAGCATCGACATAACATCTTCAATTTGGTCGGAGGAGACCTGATCGGGCGGCAAAACAGTGTTGAGCTGATCGTAAGTTATATATCCACGATCGCGGGCATCACCAATCATCTTTTTGACTGCCGTTTGGCTCATATCAATCATAGGCTCTTTCGCAGCGGCATCTTGCTTGCGGTCGTCATTATCCTTGGCGGCCATGCGCTGAGGCTCCTTGTCCTTGGGACTCTCGACTGAACATCGTAACGAATCGGTGTGCTAATTGATTCGATACGTCATCTAGCCTGATTCGGTTACCAGTTCCCACCCCACCAAGCTCACTATTAATTTGGTTTTGAAAAATTGATCTGTTCAAGTAGGCGGTTGAGTGTATTTTGCTCTTCTAGCTTCACTTTCAAGCCGTTTGTGGCGGTCCTATATTCAGTTTTGTCTTCCTGGGTTCCTTGGGTAGTTTTTTGGACATGCTTAGCAGACTCGTTAAGTCGCCAAGTAAGCCCCTCATTATCTGATTCAGATAGATCCATTACTGCCTCTGCAACCTCTCGACCATGGGCATCTGTTGCAAACATTTGTGCAAACTCTTGCTCAAGACAAGATATGACCAGTTTAACATCATCACAGTTACGCACAGACGGGGCTATTTTTACGTGGGGTATTTGAAGCAAGACCGCAAGCCGCTCCCTACCAAAAGCTTCTTCAGCCGCATCCCAGAGCCCCTCTAGTGGGCCTACGTACTGTAACAAAAAATGCTGTATGTCACGGTGCTGAGGCTTTATGAACTCCAACTCCTCCAACTGCCCCTCAACGGCAGGCAGCGCTTCAGGTGCCATTAATATGCTTGCTAAAATCACAGATTGCCGCAAGACATTGCTATGTTCAGTAGTACTGACCAAAGAAGACATCCTTGTCGTGGCTTGAGGCTGTGTTGAAACAGTCGCACCTTTTGGTATAAATTTTCTATTTTTCGATATTGGACGGAACAACTCCCAGCGCAAATCCTTTACAGCCTGGCCATAATGTCCACGAATTGATGGATCTTTGATTAGCAGCAGCTTGTTCCGCAAAATTTTATCCAAGGCGGCTTTACGCTCTGGGCTGTCAAAGTTTTTACCGTAGACTTCGCGCTCCCATAATAAGTCCACCATCGGACGCGCATTGTCCAAGAGCTGTTGCATGGCAACAGGCCCACCTGCGCGGATCAAATCATCCGGATCTTGACCCTCTGGCATCACAACAAACCGTAACGATTTTCCGGCCTCAAGGAGCGGCAAAGACAGATCAACCACCCGCTGAGCTGCACGAATACCAGCCGTGTCACCGTCCAGCGCGATAATCGGCTCATCTGACACCCGCCACATAAGCTGCAATTGAGTTTCTGTGACAGCAGTGCCCAAGGGCGCCACAGCCGCATCAAACCCCGCCTCTACCAGCGCTATTACATCCATATAGCCTTCTGCCACAATTAGGGTTTGCCCCTTGCCTGTTGCCTCCCGGGCAGGGCCATGGTTGTAGAGACTGCGCCCCTTATCGAAAAGTTCGGTTTCTGGTGAGTTCAAATATTTAGCATTGTCATTGGGATCCATGGCCCGGCCACCAAAACCTATGCAACGGTCCTGTGGATCTCGAATTGGGAATATAATTCGATTTCGGAAGGTATCATACGGGCGCTTGCCATTGCTGGAGGGCTTGGCAAGCCCCGCAGCAAGAATTAACTCTTCCTCAATGCTCTTGGCAGTTAAGTGATCCCATAACCCTTGCCAAGCGTTAGGGGCAAAACCAATCTCAAAACGATCTAAGGCCTTTTGTGCTAAGCCCCGACCAGTCAAATAACTCCGCGCATCAGAACCAGCACTGGTACTCAGCTGGAGACGGAAAAATTGTAGCGCCTGCTCCATCACATCAGCCAATTGAGTGCGTCTGTCAGCTTTTTTTTGGGCTTGTGGGTCACGCGCGGGCATCTGCATGCCCGCTTCTCGCGCTAAAATTTCGACTGCTTCCATGAAAGACACATTCTCAGTCTCTTTGATAAAGCCCAGCGCATCGCCCTTGGCGTGACAACCAAAACAATAATAATAACCTTTACGGTCATCAACATGAAAGCTGGCGGATTTTTCTTGATGAAACGGGCATGGCGCCCACATATCACCCTTGCCTTGATTGGATTTTCGGCTGTCCCACATGACTTTGCGCCCAACAACCTGCGTTATCGAGCTCCTACTACGTAATTCATCTAAAAATCCTGGTGGCA
>JAVLEV010000076.1:0-9363 GCA_031920365.1 Planktomarina sp.
CTATTTCAACAGTAATAATATGATCTCGAACAGATATTCTATCATAGGTATCTATAGCTGTAGCTTCTGACCGAGCTAACGGATGCGCAAACGCATGTTTAAGGTCATCTATCATTAAAATGTTCCCCTACCTGTCATAACCGGAATAGGCATAGAGGCAGAATTTAGTTCTCAGAACTACGTTTAGCGGGTTTATAGAATTTGTGTATCCCAATTGTGCGCGTATGCTCAAAACGTCTTGCCCAAGAAGGTGCGACAGATGTGGTGTGGTAATAGGTAGCCCCGCCGCTTAATTGCCTTATGCCACCATCGATCATAACCTGTGCTATGCGAACAACCTTTTTATAGGCAGCCCCATTAGCCACGCGCTCAAGCTTGCCGTCACATGTATAGCTAAATTGGCAAGCATGCTTTCGCCCAGTGCCTTGGTTCACAACCCTACAAATACTATTAGGGAATTTTGAACTGTCAACACGGTTGAGAATCACTTCTGCTACTGCAAATTGGCCTTCGACCGGTTCTCCACGTGCCTCAAAATACAGAGCTTCAGCTAAACATTTCCATTGAAAGTTTGGACGGTCTTGAGGACGCATTGACGTCAGCAAAGGAATGCGTTTTTTAGGACGTGTTGATGTAAGTAAATCATTTATTTTCAATGGTTTAAATGGTAATATTAATTTTTCAATTCCCAATGATTTGACAAAATATTCTAAAGAAAAAGGCGCACTAAATTCGGATGCCACTACTGACTGCGGCGCAGAAACCTGAATAAAAATCGCATAAAATAAAGTTACGAAAACGGCGCGCACTGGACCAACCCCTTTAGCTATAAACTCCCAACGACTTACGCGGACATATGTAAATATGCAGGCTAGGTCCAGTGATTGCGGCAGTGGTCAAGGATTTTGGTTCAGATGTGATCTTTACGTCTATGTTTGAGCCGATCTGAAATTGCGCATTGTGCAGCTGCGAGTCGAGCCACAGGGACGCGGAACGGCGAGCAAGACACGTAAGTAAAACCACATTTTCGAATAAAGGCGATGGCCTTAGGGTCGCCACCATGCTCACCGCAAATCGATAGTACAACCTCAGGGCGCGCCGCCCGACCACGCTCAGCGCCCAATATTAGTAATTCGCCCACCCCATCTGTATCGAGGCTATGAAATGGATCTTCCTCATATACACCTTGTTGAACATAAGAGGACATAAACCGGCCAGCATCATCTCTAGACAACCCATAAGTCATTTGCGTGAGATCATTTGTACCAAAACTCAAGAACTGGGAATGGACGGTTATTTCGCCTGCGCGAAGGGCCGCACGTGGGGTTTCCACCATGACTCCCAGCGAGTACGTAAAGCTCTGCCCGCGCTCTGTCCGCACAGCCGTGGCAGCAGTATCAATCCGCGCTTTTACTAACTCAACTTCTCGACAGGCTGATACTAAGGGAATCATAATTTCAGGGGCTGCATCAACGCCACTGTCTATTGCGGCTTCAAATATTGCACGGGCCTGCATATCATAAATTTCGGGCACAGTGATCCCAAGCCTCACACCGCGCAAGCCAAGCATAGGGTTATACTCGGACAACTGCGCCACCCGCTCCGTAACTCTAGACAGTGGTAGATTCAGGGCCTCAGCCAAGTCGCGTAAACCGCTGCGATCGGCAGGCAAAAACTCATGCAAAGGTGGATCTAAAAGACGAATGCACACAGGCCGGCCTTCCATAATTTGGAATAACTCAGTAAAATCAGCACGTTGCATTGGTAGTAAACGCTCAAGAGAAGCCGCACGATCCTCTTCATTTTCGGCAAAAATCATCTCACGCATCACTGTCAAACGATCTGCCTCAAAAAACATATGCTCGCTGCGACAAAGGCCAATCCCATCAGCTAGAAAATTTTTGGCAGTTTGCGCATCGCGCGGAGTGTCCGCATTAGCACGAATACCTATATCGCGCAGATCATCAGCCCAGCTTAGTAATGTGATCACAGTACTATCAAGGCCAGCTTCGACTGTCTCTACATGTCCCACAAGAATTTCTCCCAGGGTCCCATCAACAGTGATCACGTCGCCTTCACGCAAAATCTGCTGATTCCCGCCAATAACAATATTCTTCTGTGCATCAATGCTCATATCGGATGCACCAACGACGCAAGGTAGGCCAAGGCCGCGGCCGATCACCGCTGCATGGCTTGTCACGCCACCACGCTCTGTCAAAACAGCCACAGCCGAATGCATTCCGCGAATATCCTCCGGTCCAGTTTCACGCCGGACCAAAACAGCAGACTCCCCACGCGCTGCGCAGGCCTGTGCATCTGAAGCAGTGAACACAATTTTACCCGTGGCAGCACCCGGGCTCGCGGCTATGCCTTTTGCCAACACAGTTCGGGCAGCATTAGGCGCTACTTGCCGATGCAACAACTCAGATAGAGCCTTGGGATCCACCCGCATCAGCGCTTCTTCGCGCGTGATAACACCGTCGTTAGCCAAATCAACTGCGATATGCACGGCGGCACTGGAGGACCGACCAATCCGTACCGCATCCAATATCACCAATTCACTATTCTCGAGCGTAAACTCAATTTGCATCTCTTCACGCAAACGTTGCCGCGCCAAAACAGAATGTGCTAAAATTTGTGCAAATACCTCAGGGCATGTCTCCTCCAAGGAAGGGCCGCGAATGTCTTTGGTCAAAAATAGAGATCCGGCTTGCCGGTCCAAAGCTTCGCGGCCCTGAGACTGCCGAAGATAGCGGCCATGGATTTCTGGAAGACCCGTCTCAGATGAAGCAAATTGGATAACCCCCGAGCCACATTCCCCGCGTCCCACCCCAATCGCCATCGCCTGAACTACAAGCCCAAGTCCCGCATCAACTGGGGCGCCTTTGGCTTGGCGTAACAAACGCGCACTAGTTCCCTCCCAAGCACGAGCCATAGACCGCAAAACATGTGCCAATTGTAAATCTATAGCTTGTGGAAACGGCTCATCAGCCTCTTCGGCATACGTGCACAATGCCTTTGTGACATCCTGCGCAGTGGGCATTTCAGGATCGCCAAAAGCATCCGGATCAAGCCGAGCTACATGCATCGCATAGGCATTAATAAAACGCAGGTAAAGCGTGGCTGCCGCGGTCTCACCCAAGGTCACAGACAAAGAAGTAAATTTGGCATCGTTCATGCCTATATTCAAAATAGCGCCAGGACCGCCCCAATCTGGGCTGCCTGATGAAGGCCTCACTGAAAGTAAAGGTGTGGCTCCGAAGTGAGGTAACACTAGATTAAGATCAATTGCTTTGCCAATTGCTATTTCATGCACTGCAACAAAGGATAGGGCAACAGTGGTCGGCACAGGCATATCCAACCGTATCAAACGCTGGGCACATTTTGCCCGCCCACCATAGGTGGCCGCTGTCATTGAGGTAGTGTTAGTTACCAACACGGCGGGTGCACATCCTATATCATTCGGCACTGAGGCATCCTTTTGTTCTGGAGAAGCATAGGAGCTCGCCAGTGTAGTGCAAGAGGGTTGTGATCAACCTTCCAGTTTGGACAGATCCGCCACAGAGAGGCAGGTGCTTCGAATTCGGCTAAGTAAATTTAAACGGTTACGACGTATCATGGCACTGTCCGCATTTACCTTAACCGCATCAAAGAACACATCGATTGGGCCGCGCAATATTGCCATAGCCGACATAGCAGTCGAAAAATCTTGTTGATCCATAGCAGGCTTGATCTTAGCATCCGCCACATCCAAAGCCACAAACAGCGCTTTTTCAGCATCACTTTCGGCGAATTTTATATCAGCTCCATAACTATACTCTACGCCATCTTTCTCTTCAGCTTGGCTTAGGATGTTATTGGCACGCTTGAACCCCTGGATAAGGTTTTCGCCATCATCTGTGGCTAATGTACGTTCCAAAGCCTGTGCACGTTTCGCCAGCAATGCCAGATCATCATTACCAGGCATCGCGATGCAGGCATCAATTACGTCATAGCGGATGCCTTGATCACGCAAAAATACTTTTAGGCGATCTTGAAAAAATCCAAGTAAATCAGCTGCGCCTGCGCCTGCAGGTTTGAGCATTACACCCAGCGGCAATGTCAGCTGGTTTTCCATAATCAAACGGATCACACCTAAAGCGGCACGGCGCAAGGCAAAGGGGTCTTTCGAGCCCGTTGGCTTTTCATCAACCGCCCAAAACCCAGTCAGCGTGTCCAGCTTATCCGCCAAAGCCACTGCCACTGAGACGGGGGCCGTCGGCACTGCATCCGAAGGGCCCAAAGGTGAGTAATGGTCCTCACAAGCTGCGGCAATAACTTTTCCCATGCCTGCTTCCAAAGCATAATAACGGCCCATTAAGCCCTGCAACTCAGGGAATTCATAAACCATCTCAGAGCTTAGATCAGCTTTAGCGACCAGAGCAGCTGTTTCTGCAACATCTGCATCCCCACCAACAAGGGGAGCTAACTCCCGTGCCAAAGCAGCAATGCGCTTAATCCGATCAGATTGGCTGCCCAGCTTATTATGAAATGTAACATTCTCCAAAGAGCTTTGCCATTTAGACATCCCAGCTTTAGCTTCGCGCAGATCATTTTCCCAAAAGAACTTGGCGTCAGCCAAACGCGCGGCAAGCACCT
The DNA here is from genome assembly GCA_031920365.1 of Planktomarina sp. Taxonomy (GTDB): domain Bacteria; phylum Pseudomonadota; class Alphaproteobacteria; order Rhodobacterales; family Rhodobacteraceae; genus Planktomarina. The sequence goes on from JAVLEV010000076.1 coordinate 4,639, forward strand.
TTTGGTTACCTTTGAGTATTGTCGCGCCTTGGTCAGCTGTTTCAATATTAGCCACAGTAACAAAGCGCTCAATGCGGCCAGTTGTTGGATTAGACACAGAGAAAAACTTTTGGTGCTCCTTCATCGAGGCTTTTAATACCTCTGGTGGTAAATCCAGAAAGTCATCATCGATCTGACCCATTAAAACAACGGGCCATTCAACCAGGCCTGATACTTCGGCCAAAAGACCCAGATCTTCCACCACGTTCTGTCCCAAAGCAAAGGCTTGGTTGGTTGCATCCTGCCATATTGCAGCACTGCGCTCATCAGAACGCAAGATCACCTTGGCACGTTTTAGTTTAGTCTCGTAATCATCAAAGTCAGTAACCTTAAAGATATCAGGGGCCATAAAGCGATGACCTCTTGTGGAGTTTCCCGCAGATATACCACCAATTTCAATCGGCACAATTTGGGCTTCGACTTCATTGGACAGTAGGCACAGAATTGACTGCAATGGCCTCACCCAACGCAGACTACCACTACCCCAACGCATTGATTTTGGCCAAGGAAAATTTCGTATTGTGGCCTCAAGAACCTCAGCTACAATCTCAATTGCAAGTCGACCAGGCTTAATAATTTTAGCAAAGTAAACTTGGCCCTTTTTGTCATCCCTAACTTCAAGATCATCCATCATCAGGCCCGTACCGCGCAAAAACCCCTGTATCGCCTGATCAGGTGCACCAACTTTGGGGCCCCTACGCTCTTCGTGAACAACAGGGCTGGCCTCGAGCAGGTCCTCAACGGCTAGGGTTAAACGTCGCGGAGTGTGGAAAGCAGCCGCGCTGGCATAGGTAAGGCCTGCATCAACCATCCCATTCGTTATTAATTTTTTAAGGTTTTCAGCTGCTTGTGACTGCATGCCTGCTGGAATTTCTTCAGAAAAAAGTTCAATTAGAAGATTAGTCATTATTGATCCCTTTCCGGGCAATCGTCAGATGCCTGAGAACCATCATAAAGCTTATCACCACAATCATTGATTTGGTGCCATACAAACCCTGTACCATCACCATAGATAGCTACAACTCGGTCTATGCCAAATTCGAAATTGGCTTCACCCATAAAAGCTGTAGCAATTCCTGACACCAAATCTTTACCAATTTGGCTTGCATCAAAACAGCTAAACCAATCCGGTGCATTGCGAGGTTCTGGGTTTACGACTGTGGTAAAGCTCTCAGTCAAACCCACAGTACTCAGCGATGTCTTAAAACAGGCACGATAACGGATCGGGCTGCTGTTGGCATCGATACCTTCAAATGCAGACACGGGAATGATTTCAGACTTCCCACTCATCAGCGATGTTAGAACCACATCACCATGAGCGAGTTTTTCATAATAACCATAAACTTGAGCATAATAGACACCTATTCCGAAGGCTGCAGTAATACCCAAAATTCCACCACTTACCAATTTTCCACTCACAGCCATCAGACCATACCAGCCGCAGCAGTTTGCACAAACGCATCTGCGCATTTGGTAGCCAAGGCCCTAACACGGCCGATATATGCCTGCCGTTCTGTAACCGAAATCACGCCCCGCGCATCCAAAAGGTTAAACATGTGGCTGGCTTTGATACACTGATCATATGCCGGGTGCACCATTATGATACGCTTACCAGTTTTTGGATCCAAATGATCTTGCGCTAGAATATTTTTACATTCCATTTCAGCCTCTTTAAATTGGCGCAACAAAACATCGGTATTGGCAACATCGAAATTCCAGCGGGCATACTCTTCTTCAGTTTGCTTGAAAATATCACCGTAATTCAATGGAATTGGTGCCGAAGGATCGTTAAACGGCATATCCATCACATGATCCACACCCAGCACATACATGGCCAACCGCTCCAAGCCGTAAGTCAACTCACCGGATACAGGGTGGCAATCATGGCCACCAACCTGTTGGAAATAAGTAAACTGCGACACTTCCATTCCATCACACCAAACCTCCCAGCCAAGGCCCCATGCCCCAAGAGTGGGGCTTTCCCAATCGTCCTCGACAAACCGTATATCATGCAGCGCCATGTCGATGCCAATCGCTCTCAAGCTGCCTAAGTAAAGCTCTTGCAGGTTGGGTGGGCTGGGTTTGATAAGAACTTGATATTGGAAATAATGTTGCAACCGGTTGGGATTCTCACCATATCGCCCATCAGTGGGGCGGCGCGATGGCTGAACATATGCTGCTGCCCATGGCTTGGCGCCCAAAGCCCGCAACGTGGTGGCAGGATGAAATGTTCCTGCACCGACTTCCATATCATAGGGTTGCAAAATCGCACAGCCGTGCACTGCCCAATAGGTTTGAAGCCGTAAAATAATTTCTTGGAATGATTTTGGAGTTTTCATATAATCCTCAGCCGCTGGCATGACGTCTGAATAGGCTGTGCGTTGACCAGCGTCAATCAAGCCACCGATGCTAAATCATCGCAGACCCAGAAATTTTTGGGTGCTACCTTGATTTGTAACCCAATCACACAAATAAGGGTGTGATTACTTTGAGGACCACAAATTGAAAAATTCCGTGATTAAATATGTTGTTACTATTTTCTTTTTCTGGACCCATGCGACTTTGGCACAAATTGCCCCACTCGGCAGTGTTTGGATCCAGCTAGAGGCACAACCAGATCGCCCGTCCGCCCTGAAGAGTATTTCCCGCTATATGCAAGATTTTAGTAATGTCGTTGGGTTTGATATTGGGGCAGGGTGGTTTGGTGTGGCCCTTGGCCCATATCAAGCATACACTGTGGACACAATTTGGCAAAATCTTCATAGTTCAGGGATGATACCAGTTGACAGCTTTACCACTACTGGTACGTCTTACCGAAGCCAAATCCCCCTTCCAATTTTAGTTCCAGGCGAGCCAACCAATCTGACAACACTTCCCCAGACCACAACACCCGTTGAATCTGTTAACAGGTTAGATGATGCCAGCGTCGAATCAAGCAAACCAATAATTTCTGCAGATACGTCCATCACGACATCAGAATTCCGCGTGACCACGTCAAGTACCGGCGCGGTTGAAGGGGAACAAAACATGACCCTTGCTGAAAAAAAATATCTACAGCGTGCACTAGCTTGGGTAGGCTTTTATGATAGCGCTATTGACGGCCTTTATGGCAGTGGCACTAGGGGAGCTATGACAAGCTGGCAAATCGCCAACGGCTATGGTGACACTGGAATTTTAACAACTTTGCAACGTAGTGAATTAATTTCAGATTATAAGAGCCTTTTGGCAGGTCTAGGCTTTACTAAAGCTACCCAAACCCAAGCAGGTATATCACTTCGTATGCCCAATGCCATTCTTAGTGCCCCAACATATGAAGAGCCTTTTGTCAGCTTTGAGGCCAATGACGGCAGTGTCATAAAATTGATTTTGATAAGCCAAGCCGGTGATAAAGCTCGGCTGAAAGCACTATACGAGGTCATTCAAACCCTGAGCATTATTCCAAAAGATGGCAACCGAACGCTAAACAATTCAAACTTCACTATCGAGGCCTTCAACAGCGAGCTACACACGACTGGATTTGCGCGGTTACGTGACGGTCATATAAAGGGTGCGTTATTAGTCTGGCCAGTAGGCGATGACGCCCGCAGGAAACGCGTCGCCGATGAAGTTTTTAATAGCTTCATGACACTTCCGGGAGTTTTGGCAGAAGCTACCATTTTTAAAAATGGGCTTATACCAAAAAATTTGCTTGCTGGCCTAGACATCCGCCAACCACAATTCATTCAATCAGGCGTCTTCTTGAATGCCACAGGGGTAGTTTTAACAGCCGCACGAGACTTTGAAAGCTGCGACCTGATAGAGCTCGAAGATGGAACAACAGCGCGCGTTATAGCCCAGAATACCTACCTAGCTGTTTTGGAACCACTTCAAGATATTGCTCCAGCATTTGTGCCTGAATTTCAATCACTTCCCCCGAGCGTACCGCGGCACATCTCAGTTGGTGGATATTCTTATGGCGGGCAATTAAGTATGCCCACCCTGACAGTTGGAATCTTGCAGGATGTCAAAAACCTAGCTGGTGAGCGCGACATAGCGCGACTTGAGATCAACTCACTTCCCGGTGATGTTGGTGGCCCACTGTATGACCAAAACGGAGCCGTCATTGGGGTCTTACTACCAAACCTCAAGACTACAGACCGGCAATTACCAAGCAACGTTAAATTTGCAGCTACATGGGGTATAATCTTTCCTCTATTGCAACAGAAAAATTTGTCTGTAAAACCCGCAATTTCAAGCGTTTTAATGGATACAATTGATCTGGCTAATATTGCAAAAAATACTATTGCGCTGGTGAAGTGTTGGGACTGATGTAAATATTTTAAACTGGCAAAAAGCCATTTCAGTTTAAGATCAACACTGGGTCAGTACGTAATTGTCGTTCATAGCCGTTTCACAGTTATTAACAATTTCAAAACGGCTGCCGCCACACACTCTAAAAATAACATCTTCAATTATTTTAGTCTAAAATACTTATCCAAGAGGAATGTTCTCCCCAGCGAGCGCAAAGCAAAATATCAAAGGGTATAGAGCAACCCTGCAGGTTAGGCCCTGTTCATTTTTTAAAATATGCCCATAAAAAAATAAGAAATGTAGACACCTTGCGCCGCCATGTAGTTCGCCAAGACTACTTCAAGACCTGGGCCATCGTCTTAAGGATACAAGCCAGAGCGGAACATCTTATACCCA
>JAVLEV010000077.1:0-9304 GCA_031920365.1 Planktomarina sp.
AACTTTCGGCTAGTTCTAGAGTCATACTCGATCCTTATTCGTGGCAGGCCCTGACCAAATTCCCAGAATGGAATTCCACAGGCTTCTTGTCTAATAGTTAACTGGGGCGCAAGCACTCCTATTTCAAGACCACTCTTAAATTGCATGGACATTCACCGAGTCGCAAGCAGTGAGCGCAAATGAGTATTGAGATACGGCATAAAACTGTGGATAACTAAAATTAACTTGTATTTTAAGTTATAAAACGATCTTTTAATTATATTTGAAGGCTGAAAAAAAATAAGTGGACTCGTATTTAGCTACAAAGATAATCTTGGTCGCTTGAGCCGCGCCGCGTCTAATAACAGCACTTCAAGCGGCTGGACACAGTCTAAATATCAAAAATACCACAAGGTCATCCCATTTTGATTTCTCTGGAATTAGGAGCTCTTCACCAGATCGCAGAAGAAGTTAGGGAGCGCTGATTTCACGGTCTTTAAAATAGACAACATCATTTTAGAAACGTTTAGCACTTCAGCTCAGATGCGCTGTACCAATTTATAAAATAGGGATGTAAATATAAACCGATAAGATTAAGCAAGTAGCTACGGCTCCCACTATACAACTTTGTTAGAAGTATCTGCTAATAAATCCCCCACAAAAATTAGGGTTAAAATATAACTTTTGGTAACGCTAAAAACAACGTGGGCCAAACCTTTAGTCCATATGAGCAAAAAAATTAACTTTGATTGTCCCACGCGGTTACTTATTTTTGCTAAATAACTAACGTTTTATGATTACATAGATTCAACATCACCCAATGCTCGCTCGGCATGAAAACGTTTCTGGAAGTCTGCAAAGCCATCAACTGCAATTGCATCCCGCATCATCTGCATAAGCTCTTGAAAATAGTGTAAGTTATGCCAGGTGAGCAGCATAGAACTAATAATTTCATGGCTACGAAATACATGATGCAGATAAGCACGTGAATAATTTGAACAGGCGGGACAACTGCAGAACTCGTCTAGCGGTCGTGGATCATCTTGGTGACGGGCGTTTTTAATGTTCACCACACCACGACGCGTGAATACTTGCCCAGTGCGGCCAGAACGACTTGGTAAAACACAGTCCATCATATCAATGCCACGAGCTACAGCGCCTACAATATCATCTGGTTTGCCAACCCCCATAAGATAACGAGGCTTGTCCACAGGCAGTTGATCAGGCGCAAAGTTTAACACATCAAACATTGCCTTTTGACCTTCGCCGACAGCCAAGCCACCAACTGCATAACCTTCAAAACCAATATTTTTAAGGGCAACAGCACTCTCAGCACGCAACTCTGCGTCAAGCCCACCTTGCTGGATGCCAAACAATGCATGACCCGGGCGCTCGCCAAATGCTTCACGGGACCGCTCGGCCCATCGCATTGACATGCGCATACTACGAGCAATTTCGTCCTGCGCAGCTGGCAGCGCAGGGCATTCATCAAAGCACATGACAATATCGCTACCCAAAAGCTTTTGGATTTCGATAGACCTCTCAGGGGTCAGGTGGTGCTTTGAGCCGTCGATATGTGATTTGAATGTGACCCCATCTTCACTCATTTTTCTAAGGCTTGCTAAGCTCATAACCTGAAACCCACCACTATCAGTCAGGATCGGCCGTTCCCAATTCATGAATTTGTGCAGCCCACCAAGTCGATCTATACGCTCAGCTGTTGGACGAAGCATCAAATGATAGGTGTTTCCAAGCAGTATATCGGCGCCAGTTTCACGCACCGACCCCGGAAGCATGGCCTTAACAGTGGCCGCCGTGCCTACAGGCATAAATGCCGGGGTTTGAATATCGCCGCGTGGAGTGCTGATGGTGCCGCACCGCGCCTTGCCAGAGGTTGCGTGCAATTGAAATGAGAATTTTTGTTTCATGGCATTCACATGCTTCAAACCCTCTGAGGGATCAAGCCGTCCAAACAATATTTCTGAAAACTACGCCAGACAAGAGAGGTAAAGCTAGCTAGCTTCAATCGCTACGATATGAAGGGCACTGAAATCAAGCTTTACGCCAGAGCCTACTCATCTTATACCTTATCGAAACAATCAAGGATTGAGATATGTCAGAAGACGCTCTAGTTGAAGGCACACCGTTGATTGCGCCATCCAATACAGATCACCCGCTATATGACACCATCGTTGATGGAATTCGTACAGTTTATGATCCAGAAATTCCAGTCAATATTTATGATTTAGGGTTGATCTACACGGTTGAGATCAACGAAGAATCTGAAGTGCGGGTTTTGATGACACTTACGGCTCCAGGCTGCCCTGTGGCCGGAGAAATGCCAGGCTGGGTTGCTGAAGCGATTGAACCCCTGCCAGGTGTCAAACATGTTGAAGTTGAGCTGGTCTGGGAGCCGCCTTGGGGAATGGATATGATGTCTGACGAGGCACGGCTTGAATTAGGTTTCATGTGAACTGAAAATTCGAACCCTGCCCTTGCACTAAGCAGCACCTACTCTTAGGTAGAGAATATAAGTTAAAGGATCCGACATGTTTGGCATTCCAGGTAAACAGGCTGTAAACCTTACACAAGCCGCAGTGAGTCAAATCACCAAGTTAATGGCTCGTGATGGCCATCAAGGCCTCAGAATAGGTGTGAAAAAAGGTGGGTGTGCAGGCATGGAATATACAATGGATTATGTTGATGAGATATTGACCAATGATGAAATGGTTGAGGTCGATGGCGCCCGCGTAATGATAGCACCGATGGCACAAATGTTTTTGTTTGGTACAGAAATTGACTATGAAACAAGCCTACTAGAATCTGGTTTCAAATTCAAAAACCCAAATGTAGTTGATGCTTGTGGCTGCGGCGAAAGTATTAAGTTTGACGAAGCACTTTTCGCCAAAAGTTAGGAATATCTGACGTTAAAAATAAATTTTTAAAATTCACTTCGCCAAAGTTGACGCTTTTGCTAAATGAGCGGTATTTTAGAATAGACGAGTTTAGAACTATACCTAGCTCATTCATTTAACTCGGTGTCAAATCAAAATGTTAACTCGCTCTACCCTTAAAATCCCAGACTTCCACGGAGTATCTTTATGAAAAAGCCCAACATAAATTCTACTTTTTCTTTTAGAACCCCGCCAAATACCACCATGACTGAGGTCCAACTAGCCTCCGATTAAAGCACCACTACTTAATGTAAAATACTTAAATTCAGCACGAAATAAATTAGAAAAGAAATCATATGCCTGTGAAGATAGTAGCCGGGAATTGGAAGATGAATGGTACAGAGATAGCCTTATCAGAAATGGCCGCCATATCTTTAGTGGCAGGTGATTTGACATGCACAACTATCTTATGCCCCCCCACCACCCTCACACATATTGCAGCCCAAATGGACAGTTCAATAGCGATAGGTGGGCAGAATTGCCATCACGAACTCAAAGGCGCCCACACAGGCGACGTTTCCGCCGAGATGCTTGCTGAGGCAGGTGCGCAGTATGTGATTGTTGGCCACTCTGAGCGGCGTGCAGCTTATGGTGAGTCAAATGCGCAAGTACAAGCGAAGGCAGAAGCTACATTGCGCGCAGAATTAATACCTATCATCTGTATTGGGGAGACGCTTGCACAACGCGAAAGCGATCAAGCGATCTCAGTTATATCTACCCAACTCGTAATGTCACTGCCCACACAAGCGAGCGTTATCGTAGCCTATGAACCTATATGGGCTATCGGTACTGGTATGGTGCCTTCACTGGTGCAGATAACCGAAGTGCATGATGCAGTTCGAGCCTTGCTGATCAAGAAATATGGTCCTCAGGGAAAAGATATCTCCATCCTATATGGTGGCTCGGTAAAACCAAATAACGCGCGTGAAATATTTGCTGTCAGAAACGTGGATGGTGCCTTGGTGGGTGGCGCAAGCTTGAAGTCTCAAGATTTTATACCAATAATGCAGGCACTATCTGACAGCTAATAAATTATGTTGAGCATCATTATTTATTCTTTGGAATAACAACCATTAATGACTGTTATCAGACATCTAAGCCGAGCCATTTTTTAAAAAAGTGAAAGTGACGGGAAAGCCCATAAGAAAATTCCACTAAATATTAGTCAACTTGTATTCTCTAAGTTTAGGGCTTTGACATCCAATTAGCACATTTACAAAATTTATTCGATCTATTTAAGAATTAACTCTGGTCCCATCATTGCGTTTGGCAGCACCGTTGAAATCCACGGGATATACGTGACCATTATTAGGAATACGAACAAAACTGCAAGAAATGGCAATGCCGCGCGCACAACCGACATCATTGGCATATTCGCTACGCCAGATGTCACAAATAGGTTAAGGCCAACCGGTGGAGTAATCATCCCAATTTCCATATTTACAACCATAATAATTCCAAGATGTATTGGATCAATCCCAAGCTCCATCGCAATCGGAAACACCAAAGGTGCCACAATTACGAGCAAGCCTGAAGGCTCCATAAATTGGCCCCCAATTAATAATATCACGTTGACGATCACCAAGAAAATTATTGGCCCAAATCCAGCTGACAACATAGCCGAAGCTATTTGTTGTGGAATTTGTTCATCAGTCAGAACATGTTTCAAGATTAGCGCGTTAGCGATGATGAACATTAAAGTCACTGTAAGCTTACCTGACTCAAACAGCGTTTTACGGGTATCTTTATGAACTATGGCTGCTGGCAGATAGATTACTGTCTCAGCTAACCCGCGACCCATGGCCTTAGCACCGCCAAACAGACTGGAAACAAAACTAGTCCCGTGGCCCTCACGAGCAGCACCATGCAAGGAAAATGTAAAGATAATAGCAGGCGCCACAGTAGATACACACAAGATCACCGCCACAAAGGAAGCCAGGAGCAGCGTCAGAAACGTCGAGACCATAGATCCAGCCGCGTAAACTGCCAAAGCATAATAAATTGAACGAAAAGCAAAAAAAGCAAAAACAAAACCAGGTATAGCACCAAGCACCATGATAATTGGCCAAGCCACACGATGCCGTTGGGTCTCAAAATAAGTCATCGCCCAGCCAGTACCCAAACAGATCGTCACCCAAACAGCGGCAAAGATTGGGCCCCAGCCCTTTGGATATATACCTAGTTTGCCCAAGGACCAATGTAGGATAAAACCGATAACTGAAAATGCGACCACACGCAGCCCTAAACCAAAGGGTAATCTCTCGTTATCACGCAACCAGCCTTTACCCTTTAAGGGTCCCATATCCCGGTAAATCATAATCGCTGCAAAGAATGCGTACACGCAAGCGACAGCGGCAGCCTCTGTAGGAGTGAAGATGCCACCGTAAATTCCACCAAGAATAATGATGATTAAAACTAAGCCAAATGCTGCATCCAGAACGGCAGCAGCCACTTCGTCCCAACCCTGCCACTCACCCTTGGGCAGGTTCTTAACCCGTGCCATAACATAAATGGTGATCATCAACATGCTACCAGCCATCAAGCCAGGCAAAACGCCAGCTAAGAACATCCGACCGACCGAAACTTCAACAGCAGCCGCATAAACTACCATAACAATAGATGGTGGAATCAGGATCCCTAGCGTTCCGGCGTTGGCAATCACGCCTGCCGCAAATTCTTTTGTATAGCCAGCCTGATGCATACCCGCGATCACGATGCTGCCAATCGCAACTACTGTAGCCGGTGAAGAACCAGATAAAGCTGCGAACATCATACAGGCAAACACGCCGGCGATTGCCAAGCCACCAGGCACATGCCCGACCAGCGCCACAGAGAAGCGAATAATTCGTCGGGCAACTCCACCCGTCGACATAAAACTAGACGCCAGTATAAAAAACGGAATGGCTAGTAAAGTATAATGCCCAGCCATAGCTTGAAAGAAGGTCTGGGCAATAGATGCAAGAGAGGTGTCGCCAAGCGCCAACAAAAACAAAATAGACGCCATACCAAGACTAACCGCTATTGGTACGCCAATAAGCATCAAGCCGACAACAATCGCAAATAAAATCGCAACTTCCATGGCGCTATTCCTTAGTGTTCAGATATTGGACTTCAGCAACAGCCTCTTCAACTTCATGGCTAACGATTAAGCCAGCATCTTCTCCGCTGAGTAAGCGAGCAAAAACTTGTGTAAAACGAAATAAGAGTAAAGCCATGCCAAATGGCAAAATAAAATATGGAATAAACCGAGGAATTTTTTCGTAGTCTTCTCCATCATTCATAACCGGCTGGATCCAACGTAACCAGTCCGGAAAGGCAATATCAATAACTTCGTACCACCCTCGGTATGAGGTGCGACGCATCTCTTCAAAGCCAGTAGGAAACCATCGACCAGTAGTTTGTGGTAGGTTTGCAAAATTAGCCCAATAATCCCAAGCGCCCTTTAGTAACAAGACCGCATAAACCACACAGATGGCTGCAGCAAATGTAGTAACCCAGCGCCGAAGAGATGGTGAAAACAAGTTAATTACTGCGTCCACACCCAAGTGAGCCGTCACTTTTACCGCGTAGCTAGTGCCAAACAAAACTAACCATGCAAATAAAAATGTCGTAGCTTCCAAACCCCAGATCAACCCAGTGTTAAATCCGTACCGCAAAACAACATTTGCAAATGTAATAAGGGTCATAAGCCCCAGTAAAATGGCAATAGCAGTTTCTTCAATTTCATTTACTAAACGGCCAAACCTTGAAGAGGCGGCAGGTGATTTTGATAACATATTATGGATTCCCAAAATCAGTAATGGTTTGGCCCACGTCAAAGCGGGCCAAACCGGCTAAAAAATTACCTTAGTGTTTAGCATTGATGGCTTGCGCTGCATCAATGTTTTCTTGACCAACATCGCCAACAAATTGTGCCCAAACAGGCATCATGGCCGCAACCCAAACAGCACGCTGATCAGCTGTTAAGTTGCGCACAACACCACCAGCCGCAATTACAGCCTCTTTAGCAGAAGCGTTTACGCTGGTGGATTCACCATTACGTGCTGCCGTTACTTCTGTCATAATTGTCGAAAGTTGATCACGTACATCAGAAGGTAAGCCGTCCCAAAAGTCAGTTGAAGTCACGACCAGATAATCAATTATGCCGTGATCTGTTTCTGTGGTGCCGTCCTGAACTTCAAAGAATTTCTTTCCGAATATGTTTGACCATGTATTTTCTTGGCCGTCCACGACGCCCGTCTGCAAAGCGCCATATACTTCAGAAAACGCCATTGGTTGTGGGCTAGCACCCATAGCTGCCATTTGAGCTTTTAAAACTTCAGAATTTTGCACGCGGAATTTCAGACCGTTTGCATCAGATGGTACGTTCAAAGGAACGTTTGCTGACATTTGCTTCATGCCATTGTGCCAAAACGCCAAACCCAAAAGACCACGTTTAGTCATAGATTCTTTCATTGCCTGGCCAGTTGGCGATGTTTGAAACTCATCTACAGCGTTAATATTTTTGAACATAAATGGTAAATCAAAGATGCGGAATTTTTTGGTGAACTGTTCAAATTTTGACAGCGAAGGCGCAGCCATTTGGACATCGCCTTGCAGCAAAGCTTCCAAAACCTGATTGTCGTTGTAAAGCGTTGAATTTGGGAACACCTCTACGCAGGCTTTGCCGTTCATTTCAGCATTGACCCGTTCCATCAGCAACGTAGCCGCAATCCCCTTAGGGTGCTTGTCTGTGTTGGTGACGTGGCTGAACTTAATTACGATCTCGCCAGAATCACAGGCAGCAACAGCAGCACCTGCAGAAAACGACAAGGCAACAGCGGCCGCAGCCGCAGTAAAATATTTCATGATATCCTCCCAAAGTGACCGGACATAACCGGAATTCTTTACGTTTTAGGCTGTGAAGCAAATAAAACAAGAAGAAATACTGACTTGAACCATTGCAGACGAAATACCGCAGGGTAACCTTGTCACTTCAAACAGATTAATGCGTTATGGGCACATGAAAATATTTAGCCAATCGCCCACAGAACCCAATTTTGTTCAAAACCCCTACCCCGCTTATGACCGCGCCCGTGCGATGGGCGACGTAGTTTGGTGGGAGGATTACAACATGCCTGCAGCCGTCAGCCACAGAGCGGTACGCATGATCTTGGGCAACCGTGAACTAGGACGCCAGGCACCGAATGCCATACGCTGCCCGTTGCACATAGCACAGTGGCAAGAAAATGAGTCACACTCCATGCTGGAATTAGAGCCACCGCGCCACAGCCGTTTGCGCGGATTGGTGCTGCGCGCCTTCACGGGCCGCAAAGTCGCGGCGATGGCGCCCTACATTACAGCCACCTGCCACCGACTTATTAATGAATTTTCTGATAAGCCGTTTGATTTTCTTAATGCATTCGCCCGGCCCCTGCCTGTACACGTTATAGCGTCGTTACTGGGTGTGCCTACTGACCGATGCGATGACCTATTGCGTTGGTCAAACGCAATGGTGGCCATGTATCAATCTGGACGCAGTTATGAAATCGAACTGGCTGCCAATCAAGCCACCATTGATTTTACAGCCTTTTTGGAAAGTTATATTACACACCGCCGAACCCACCCAAGCGAAGACCTTTTATCAGATCTTATAGCAGCAGAGGAAGCGGGAGAGAAACTGACTGGCGCTGAGCTAATTTCAACTTGTATCTTACTGCTCAATGCTGGCCATGAGGCAACAGTGCATACCCTTGGTAATGCCCTCAAGACTATTCTCCCCTTGAGGTACAGAGTGGTAACCCCCGAGTTGGTGGAAGAAGTACTGCGTTATGATCCGCCACTGCACGTTTTCACGCGCCACGCATACAAAGATATTGATTGCTTTGGAATTAAAATTAAAAGTGGCCAAGAAGTTGCCTGCCTTCTTGCAGCAGCCAACCGCGATCCTAATTTTGTGGACAGTCCAAACCACTTTGACCCTTTCCGCAAACCAAGCCGACACCAATCCTTCGGAGCTGGCCTGCATTTCTGTGTTGGTGCGCCCTTAGCTCGGTTGGAGATCACAATCGGCCTACAAACCCTATTCGAACGGCGCCCAGACCTGCAGGTCTCCATTCCCCCAGAATATGCTGAAACTTATCACTTTCACGGATTAAAAGAACTTATGGTCCAGTAGAGGCCAAAGATATTAGATTCAGTTAGTGCATAATGGGCTCTGCCAAAGTGACGGGCCCAATCGGTATGGTGGAATTGATCAAACATGTTTGCGTTAAGATCTGAAGAGAAAGTGTATCAAACGCCTACTCTGGATGGCTTGTCTAATAATCAAAATTACAGTTTTAGATTCAATAAAAGTAAATTTTGTGAAGAGGGTACCCGCATTTATAAAG
>JAVLEV010000078.1:0-9300 GCA_031920365.1 Planktomarina sp.
TGCCACCCATATCAAACCCAATCAAACGGTCAAACCCAGCTTGCTGCCCAGTTTGCGCCATCCCCACAATTCCACCAGCGGGGCCTGACAAAATTGCATCTTTACCTTGAAATTTTTTCGCGTCTGTCAAGCCACCATTCGATTGCATGAACATCAAAGCTTTGCAGTTTCCACCTACATGCAACGCGTCAGCTACCTGATCTACATAACGTCTCAAAATAGGAGACAAGTATGCATCCACCACGGTCGTATCACCGCGGCCCACCAATTTAGCGAGGCCAGACACCTCATGCGAAGTTGATATTTGTTCAAATCCAATTTCCTTAGCTAAGGCGGCTAATTGCCGCTCGTGGCTTGGATTCAAATAAGCATGAAGCAAGGCAATAGCGATGGATTGCACTCCAGCCGCACGGGCTACCAGCATACTATTCCGGGCCTTTGCGACATCCAGCGGGGTCAGAACTTGACCCTCAGCGCTCAATCGCTCTGACACCTCTACTACAGATTGATATAGTAGTTCAGGACGTCGGATGTGCATGGCAAAGAGTTCAGGGCGGGTCTGATATCCAATTTCCAAAAGATCACCAAAACCCTCAGTGATCATAAGCAAGACTGTCGCACCTTTGCGCTCCAAAAGCGCATTTGTTGCCACGGTTGTGCCCATCTTAACCGCACCAATATCAGCCTGGCCAATTTGCATATCGCCTAAGATATCTGAAATGCCTTGCACAGCTGCATCTTTATATTGCTCAGGGTTTTCAGATAAAAGCTTATGGCTGTGCAAATTTCCCACTGGGTCTTGTGCCACAATATCTGTGAATGTACCCCCACGATCTACCCAAAACTCCCAAGCCATACTCAACTCCTATTCACTTTTGCGTAGGAAGGCTGCAAACATAGCTATGGTCAAGACCTTAAGAGACTAATGTACCCGCGTAGCCCGTTATGAATAAATGGCAGTTAATTTCCACTTCAACTCAAATAGCAAATGGTTTAACATTTCGCCTGGTTAACCCTGCTTAGCTATTTTTCAAAGCTTGATCGTTGGATTAGCCAATGAACGCCCCGGAAGTTAAGCTACAGCAGCGCGAATTGCATTAATATTGTCTCGATAAGGACCTGGGTTCGAGACTGAACCGCCCTTGAATACGGCAGACCCCGCCACCAAAACATCGGCACCCGCACGAACAAGGCCAGGCGCAGTCAAAGGCGTAACTCCACCGTCAATCTCAATGTGAATGGGACGGTCTCCAATCATTGCGCGCAGCTCAGCCACTTTACCTTCAAGCGGGATAAATGATTGTCCACCAAAACCAGGATTCACAGTCATGACGCAAACTAGATCGGCGATCTCCAATAAATGCGCCAATGCACTCGCAGGGGTGCCTGGATTGAGCGCCACGCCAGCCTTTGCACCATTAGCCCTAATTGCCTGCAAGGAGCGATAAATATGTGGGCCAGCTTCCACATGCGCTGTAATCACATCAGCCCCTGCTTCAGCAAAGGCCTCAATGAAAGGGTCCACGGGCGTAATCATTAAATGAACATCCATGACAGTTGAAATATGTGGCCGTATGGCGGCACAAGTACTGGGGCCGAACGTAATATTAGGTACAAAATGCCCATCCATAACATCTACATGGATCCAGTCAGCGCCCTGAGCCTCCACACAGCGGATCTCCTCACCAAAATTTGCAAAATCGGCGGATAAAATTGAGGGCGCAATTTTTACAATTCGGTCAAAATACATAGGTACACCTTTACTTGGTTTCGTAGCAATTATCCTGCCCTATTACGATTGTCACCTGTTAGAATGCTTGAACTGTCGGCCAATCCCATGCAAACAAGTTGAATGGAACAAATCACCACGTCAATTGCGCATCTACCGCAAACCGTAGAACCTCGGAACCCGGGCATGCCACTTGATTTGGATTGGGCCCTATCTGTTCAAGCTAACACTTCCGCAATTGAGCGACGCTGTGCGAGCCTGCCGGGCCGGAGGTCAGTCAAGAAGGCCCACCAGGCCGCATGGCTGGCCCGTGCAATTAGCTGTATTGACCTCACCACCCTTTCGGGGGACGATACTAAAGGCCGAGTCCTACGGCTTTGCGCTAAAGCCCGCCAACCCGCACGCCAAGATATTTTAGATCAAATTGGGCTGCCAAACCTGACTACAGGCGCAGTTTGTGTCTATCATGATATGGTTACTACAGCAGTTGAAGCACTGGGCGGCAGCGGCATTCCCGTAGCAGCAGTGAGCACCGGTTTTCCAGCAGGGCTTTCTCCTTTACATCTGCGCATAGAAGAAATCCACGAAAGTGTAAAATCTGGTGCGTCCGAAATCGATATTGTAATTTCACGTCGGCATGTTCTAACCCAAAATTGGCAAGCACTTTATGAAGAGATGGTGGCCTTTCGCGCGGCTTGTGGGGACGCTCATATTAAAGCAATTTTAGCTACTGGTGAATTGGGTAGCCTTCGCAATGTTGGCCGCGCCAGTTTAATTTGCATGATGGCAGGTGCTGATTTTATCAAAACCTCTACTGGAAAAGAAAGTGTAAATGCCACCCTGCCTGTAACCTTGGTGATGTTGCGCGCAATTCGCGCCTATCACATCCGAACCGGCTTCCGCATCGGTTACAAACCTGCCGGTGGCATTTCCAAAGCCAAAGATTCGATCACCTATCTTGCACTAATTAAAGAGGAGCTGGGTGACCGTTGGCTACGCCCAGATCTTTTCCGCTTTGGAGCCTCCTCACTTTTGGGGGACATCGAACGCCAGCTAGAGCATCACCTCACTGGCGCCTATTCTGCCAATCATCGTCACCCGATCGGATAATCCTATGAGCATTGAAACTATTTTTGACACAATGGATTACGGCACAGCACCAGAGGATCGAAGCGCAGCTCTTCAATGGATTGCAGATCACGGTGGGATTGCTGGTCCGTATATTAACGGGAAATGGGGGCCATTCCGCGATGACCTCTCGGTTTGTAATCCAGCAACAGGCCAGAAGCTGGCCGGGATGACGCTCGGAACTGTCGAAGAGGTTACAGATGCTGTCTTGGCTGCACGTGCTGCCCAACCCAAATGGGAGGCCTTAGGTGGTCCTGGGAGGGCAAGGGTGCTGTATGCCATTGCCCGGTTGATGCAAAAACACGCGCGTTTGTTGTCAGTTATGGAATCCTTAGATAATGGGAAACCGATCCGTGAAAGTAGGGACATTGATATCCCACTGGCTATTCGCCATTTCTATCATCATGCCGGTCATGCTCAATTAATGCAAACTGCCCTACCAGGCCGCGTAGCTTTGGGAGTCTGTGGTCAGATCATTCCATGGAACTTTCCACTATTAATGTTGGCTTGGAAGATTGCTCCAGCTTTGGCCATGGGCAACACATTAGTGCTGAAACCCGCGGAATATACTCCTATGACTGCAATGCTATTTGCTGATATCTGTGCGCAAGCGGGTGTGCCACGAGGTGTGGTCAATATCATAACTGGCGATGGCAGCACTGGTGAAGCACTAGTTGCATCAGACGTCGATAAGATTGCCTTTACTGGCTCCACTGCTGTCGGCCGCAAAATTCAAGATTCAACTGCGACCAGCGGTAAATCCCTCACCCTCGAACTAGGTGGAAAATCTCCATATATCGTATTCGATGACGCTGATATTGACAGTGCTATTGAGGGCTTAGTTGATGCTATTTGGTTCAACCAAGGCCAAGTTTGCTGCGCGGGCTCACGCTTATTAGTTCACGAAGCCATCGCTGACGATTTTCACAGCCGCCTTAAAGTGCGTATGGACAAGCTTCGGATTGGCGATCCTCTTGATAAGTCTATTGATGTAGGCGCAATTGTGGATCCTGTTCAATTGACGCAAATTCGAAATTTGATTGCAGCTAATGATGCAGGCGAAATCTATCATGCTAATATCTCAGTTCCAGAAGGTTGTTTTTATCCACCCACATTAATCACGGGACTGCACCCTGCTGATACCTTGATGCAGGAAGAAATTTTTGGCCCTGTTTTGGTCTCCACTACGTTCCGCACCCAAAGCGAAGCAATTGAGATAGCGAACAACACCAAATATGGACTTGCGGCAACTATATGGACTGAGAATATAAATCTCGCGCTTGATATCGCGCCTAAGCTTGTTGCCGGTGTAGTTTGGATTAATGCTACTAATCTATTTGATGCAGCTGCTGGATTTGGTGGTTTGCGGGAAAGCGGGTTTGGCCGCGAAGGTGGTTGGGAAGGGCTGCGAGCCTATACCAAACAGTCCAAACCAATATTGCCACCTTTAGCCATAGCACCATTCACCGGCAGCGGCGCCGCAGAGGAGGCTGTAGACCGTACATCCAAGCTCTATATTGGGGGTAAACAGGCACGACCTGACAGCGGATATAGCAAAGGCGTTTACGGGCCAAATGGCCAGTTATTGGGACATGCGTCTATCGCCAGCCGAAAAGATATCCGCAATGCTATCCAAGCCCAATCAAGTTGCGGCTGGGGCAAAACCTCTGGCCACCAGCGAGCGCAAATACTCTACTATATTGCTGAAAACCTTTCAGCTGAGGCAGAAGGCTTCGCCAAGCGTTTAGATTTTATGACTGGCAATACAACCGGTACTTCAGAAGTTGAGTCTGCGGTTGATACCCTATTTACGTATGCCGCTTGGGCAGATAAATTCGAGGGTCGGGCAAAATCTGTACCAATTCGAGGTGTCGCTCTAGCAATGCGTGAACCTGTTGGTCGTATTGCAGCACTTTGCCCTGACGCCACACCTCTGTTAGGATTGGTAGCACCAATGGCCGCCGCACTGGCAACTGGCAACACAATCACCCTCTCTGCAAGCCAGCCCTTTCCACTTGCTGCTACAGACTTTTACCACATTCTAGAGACCTCAGATGTACCCTTTGGTGCAGTGAATATATTGACCGGACCACAAGCCGATCTAGCCCCTCATTTTGGCGCCCACATGGATATCGATAGTGTTTGGTGTTTCTCAGACCGAGACATCACGCAATCAGTAAAAGCAAAAGCCAGCAGAAATATTAAGCGCGTCTGGGAAGGCGCTGCACGCGAAGATCACCAAAGCTGGTTAGAAGCAGGTACCGAAATAAAAACTATTTGGATCCCCTACGGCGAATAATATGACACAACCCACCACCATGGAAATAACATAATCACTTTTGATCTTAAAAATTTATTTGCGCCGAAACCGACCGTTAATGCGGCCCATAACTTCGTCTGCTGCTGCATTAATATTATCGAGAGAGGGATGTATTTTTCTTCTCCAAAACCCACGAACACGTACATAGCCTCCCCATAATATCGCTACTAAAGTGATTAAGAATATGATGTTAAACCATGGGATTAAAATCTTATCTGGGCCTGATGTTGGCTTAATACTAACCGCGTTGGGGTAGATCGACAGAAAGGTATTACGCCACCCGTAGTGGCGCAGGACAAACCACTTTGGGTTGTCCCTATTGGAAATGGCGTCCTCAGCCTCAGCCTGTAGATTGGAGCTATCAAGTTTGAAGTACGGTGGCCAAGCGAAGCCCGTATCCTCGTTGCGATACACATTCACCTTCCCGTTAACTCCCACCGAATTAATCAACCTCAAATCTCTGTTGAAGGAATCTACATCTCCGGTGTCAGCGTTAGCATAAAACATTCGGGTCCAACCAGAAAAGTCTTTCCGCAATACTTCAGTACCCGTAATCCTCACAATATCACGTTGAGGTAAATTATAATGCAAGACCCCAAAGACCGAAATGAGCAACAAAAGACTAAGAACCCATTTTAGTTTGTTCAGCATGGATCCGTCTCCTTTTCGGCCATCACACCCAATTTCATTATAGATCTCACAAATCTGGCCTCCACCTTTGCGGCTGCACAATTAAAGCCAGAACCAAAACCGGCGCCCAGATCAATGCAAAACGCATACTATGCCAAAGCGCCAAAAGTACAAACCCCTCACCAGCGTCAATACCACCTACACACCACATGTAGAAAGGGCCTAATGCGGCCATAACCCCCATCGAAAAAATTCCATTCACTATTAGGCCCTTGATGCTAATCGGCAAAAACCGCGCCAAAAACGTAGGTAGGCACCAGGCCAAAGCAAGAAACCCAGAAATTGGTAATATGATACCACCAAAATAATTAATCTCAATCATCACGACCAGCGCCGCGCCTGTAATGCATAAAACACGTAGGAGATCATCAGAACTGGTAGCCAAATAGCACCCGTCCCCAGAGTCCAAACTGCACCAGACATAATAGTACCTTGCCAAGGCGCCTCTAGTAGCGATGTAATCCATAAACAATGCCAGAGAAAAATTAATACCGATGCCCAAGTCAGAAATATAAATGCTTCACGCCAAAACTCCTTTACCCC
The DNA here is from genome assembly GCA_031920365.1 of Planktomarina sp. Classification (GTDB taxonomy): domain Bacteria; phylum Pseudomonadota; class Alphaproteobacteria; order Rhodobacterales; family Rhodobacteraceae; genus Planktomarina. The sequence goes on from JAVLEV010000078.1 coordinate 6,411, forward strand.
CTGCGGATCACGCAAACCGGCTCTACGACCCAAAGCGAGGGCAATCAAAAGTGGAAGTGGGAAGGCCAGCAAAGAGATCATGGCATAGAATAGCCGTTTTGTTTGAGTTTAATTTTTTCGAAATAGACTTTAGGCAAGTATATGACCGCAAACAAGAGATCACCAATCATAAATACATTTTATAGTTCGCAGCTTTAAAAGCTACGATATTATGTTAAATTTGAACACCACAAATAACTCGCAATCAAAAAAATATTTACCGTATACTAATCACTTTGAATTCGGAACCATAGCGCGATGAGTTATATTTTCGTTGCCATCTTCTGTGATGATCAAAATATTATGTTCACGATACCGACTTGCATAAGTTTTTCCACTAGGGATGGTGAATAGGTTCCATAGAAATCATCATTTCTAGCATCAATACTGTATCAATATCTTCGCACTATTCCGGCTCAACTTTTTTGTCCAATAATGAGGACAGCGTTGCCGGTAGTATCACTTTTGAAGTTGATGATGACATCTGCCATTTGCGTCAACCAAACAAATAGCAGATGTATTTTTAAGCCATTTTGACAGCCAATGGCTGATATTTTTCTACCTACGCAACCATTCAGGAGCAGATTTTATCCCCAACCGCGTAAAGGTCATCCACAACGAAAACCCAGTTCCACGCGTTAATTATTGTTTCTCAAAGTCCGATTGTGCCACCATTGAAGACAACCGCGGCCTTAACACCACGTGAATCATTACTTTTGAGCATGCCAAGGCCGAACTGAACAATGCATGCAGCAACAGGTAAAATACCTCAGCTCCTTTGTAGCTATTCGTTATCGACCTTAAAGGCGACCGAGACACATCAATCCCCAAGCAATGCTGCGATCAAGGCACTGCTAGGACTTTCCAGCCCAGCAATAATGTCAAAATGGTGTTTTGATGCCTCAACCGTCAGCGCTGCTTGCCAGTTATCAGCCAAAAGTTTTGCTTGTGCCAAAAAGACGGGCCGCTCTGCAGCACCCACCCAAATATGTGCATCAATACCATCTGGTTTAGGGTAATTTGCAGGGCTTTCAGCTTTAGCTATGGATGTTGTTAAATTAAGGCTCATGTTCATCTCGGTTTGCAGCAGTGGCAAAAGATCTGCTACTGGTGAAATTGGTAATATAGTCTTAATTCGGTTACGCACCACGCTTGGCAAGCCAACATCATTCTGCCCCATTCGCGCTACCAAATGCCCACCGGCAGAATGGCCTGTCAGTACGATTGGCCCCCCAATCTGCGACGCAGCCGCTTTAACCGCAACCACAATAGATTGGGTGATCTCAGGAATTCTTGCGCCAGGGGCGAGGGGGTAACTCGGTATAGCAACAGCCCAATCACGCAGCGTTGCACCTCTCGCCAAATGTGAAAAATCACGACGACCAAAGCGTAGCCAATATCCACCATGCACAATAACTACCAAGCCCAAGGGGCGGCAGGCAGGATAAAACAAATCGAACGCCTGATCAGGGTGATCCCCATACGGCTGATTCAATTGCGCACGACCAAGAGAGTTTTCGGTCTCCCGATAGTTATGCGAAGCCCCTTCCCAATACTCAAGAAAACCCTGCGCATCTGGAATATAAGCTGCATTTGCATAGTCATCATCAAGGCTCATAGTGTATCTCCTCTGGACAAACCGGTAATCAAATGGTCTCACATATGACACCAAGGGAGGCCAAAATGCTTGATTCAACCACAGATCTAAAATCCATGCTTCTAGACCCTAGCTTGCTTCAAACTCAGGCATTCATCAACAACGAATGGGTTGATGCAGAAAATGGTGAAACTTTTAAGGTCAAAAACCCAGCACGTGGAGATATCATAGCACAGGTTGCCGACTTATCACGCGCAGATCTTGCCCACGCAATTTCTAGTGCTGAAGTTGCACAAAAAAAATGGGCTGCAATATCCGCCAAAGAACGTTCCAATATTTTGCGGGCGTGGTATAATCTTATGATGGAAAATCAGGCTGATTTAGCAAAAATTTTAACTGCTGAGATGGGTAAACCACTAACAGAGGCTATGGGAGAAATTGCTTATGGTGCCTCCTTCGTTGAGTTTTTTGCCGAGGAATCTAAGCGCAATTATGGTGAAACAATTCCAGGCCACCAAACTGACAAACGGATCACAGTGATCAAGCAGCCAATCGGCGTTGCAGCGTCTATTACGCCTTGGAATTTCCCCAATGCGATGATCACACGTAAAGCAGCCCCAGCCTTAGCGGCTGGATGTGCCTTTGTTGCGAGACCCTCTGAACTGACACCCCTGTCCGCTTTAGCTTTGGGGGTCTTGGCAAAACGCGCAGGCTTACCAGCTGGTGTATTTCAAATTGTACCATCCAACGACGCCTCAGCTTCGGGCAAAGAATTCTGTGAAAACCCTAAAGTCCGCAAAATAACTTTCACAGGCTCAACCCGTGTTGGCCGTATTTTGTTAAGCCAAGCAGCTGATCAGATTAAAAAATGTTCGATGGAGTTGGGTGGAAACGCGCCGTTTATTGTGTTCGACGATGCGGACCTTGATGAAGCAGTGATCGGCGCTATGGCCTGTAAGTTCCGCAACAACGGCCAAACCTGCGTTTGTGCTAACCGCATTTATGTACAATCAGGCGTTTATGCAGACTTTACTAAAAGGTTTAAAATTGCGGTAGACGCTATGAAAGTGGGTGATGGATTTGAGGGAGCTGATTTAGGTCCTCTGATCTCCAACCCAGCGCTGACCAAAGTAAAAGAACATATCTCAGACGCGCTTGCCAAAGGCGCGGTAATTGTAACTGGTGGCAAACCACATGACTTGGGTGGGACCTTCTTCCAACCAACGATTTTGACCGGCGTGACCCAGGACATGC
>JAVLEV010000079.1:0-2230 GCA_031920365.1 Planktomarina sp.
CTCTACGCATTATGGTAAACCTATGGACTGGACGCAGAGAAAAGCTGAAGAGGCTACAACAACCTTGCGTAAATGGCATGAATTGGTCGCGGGGGCAGAACCGGGTGCTCTAGACGGTAAAGTTTTTGACCATGTTGCTAATGATCTAAATACCCCCGGTGCTTTGGCGCGCATGCACGAGCTCGCCAAAGCAGGTGCTGTTGATGCGCTTTTGAGGGCGGGGCAATTTTTGGGACTTCTGGAGATTGATGTAGATTGGTGGCTTCCCAAACAGGCCGATGGTGACATAATGTTACAGATCAATTTATTATTGGCTTCTCGTCATCAAGCAAAGGCTGATCGAAATTATCATAAAGCAGACTCTGTTCGTGCGCATTTGGCTGCTGCAGGCGTTGATATAGTAGATAAGCCTGACGGAATGTCTGAGGCAGTGATCACTGATACGTTTAATCCAGATTTACTTGGATGAGTTTGCAAGCATGTGCCAATTTGGTAGCTCGGGCAGATCCTGAGCGCTTTGCTGCAGCTATGGCCGCCCCGATGGCCGTCCGTTCTGTTTTGCTACCAGTTTATGCCGCTGCAGTCGAAGTGGCACGCGCACCATGGCTAACCCAAGAGCCTGTAATCGCTGAAATGCGACTTCAATGGTGGCGTGATGTGTTTGAAGAGATAGAAGAAGGCAAGATCCGCAAGCATGAGGTTGTATGTGCCCTGGCTAAAGTTTTGACACCTAAAGGAGCACAGGCCCTAGATAAAATGGTCTTGGCACGCCGATGGGACATCTACAAAGAGGGCTTTGACAGTCCAGAGGCAATGCTAACCCATGTGCGCGATGTAACGATGGGCCCAATGCTAGCAGTACTAGACAGTTTAGGGGATTTAGCTGATAATCTACAGTCACTTGAGGCGCATGCTACTCAGCTCGGTTTAATGCGATTTTTACGTGGGATTCCGGCTTTGATCGCTCTTAAGGTACCAGTTTGGTCAGATAATAGAAAAGTAAACATATACAAAGAACTTTGCAATGAAGCTATTTCTATGAGTGATACAAAAATTCGTTCACATGCGATGATAGAAAGTGCCAATTGTCAGCGTATTTTGCGCTTCGTTATGCGCAACCCTGGTGCTGTTGAGGTAGGCGCTATACCTGATTTTGCACTATCGACCACTTTAGCTCGCGGTTTGTTGGCCTGGCGCAGCCGCTAGACTACGCGTTTTTTTATTATAACAGACCATAGCAGCGCAGTTCCTGCTAAAAGTAAGAAGGGCACCATTGCGTAGTTAACAGCGGCCCAGCTTTGGATCACAGATCCACCAGTGCAATTCATCAATCCGCCTGAGGCGATTGACGCTATTGTCACACATCCAAACACTATGGCGTCATTCATTCCCTGAACCCGTCCGCGCTCATGTTGGAAATGTGCCGCAGTTAGCATTGTAGTAGCACCTATAAAGCCAAAATTCCAGCCTATACCTAACAAAATAAGTGATAAAAAGAAGTTGGTTAGTTCCATCCCCCCCAGTGCGACAACGCCAGCTGCAGTTAAAATAATCAGGCCAAGCCCCATAATGCGCTCTACACCAAATCGGGTGATTAGATGGCCAGTAAAAAAGGATGGTAAGTACATCGCAACCACATGGGCAGAAACAATGTCATTGGCGTTATTCTTGGTCAAGGCACAAGCCATCACTGCAAGCGGCGTGGAGGTCATGACAAGGTTCATAAGCGAATAGGCTACCATACCGCAAGAGATGGCTACTAATATCTGTGGGTCATGTAACAGCTGTTTGCGACTACGTTGAAATAAAGTGGCAGCAACTTTAGGTTCATTCGCAGTGCCTCGTGGAAGTCGAAGCATTAAAAATATAAACATACCAACTAAATTTAATCCAATAATAGCTACATAGCTGCCTAAAAAAGGAATTACCGATATGTCTTGGACTAATTTATTTAACTGTGGGCCCATAATCGCTGAAATCAACCCACCAGCCATCACATAAGAAATTGCCTTGGGCCGGAAACTATCTGATGCTGTGTCAGCTGCAGCGAAGCGGTAAAATCCTTGAGCCGACATATAAATACCAGAAATATACGAACCTATAAGAAAAATTGAGAACGAGGCTATATAAAGTCCATACGCTGAGACTGCAGCGCCTATTGCACCGGCAATAGCTCCAACAAGAAAGCCTGTCTTACGGCCATATTTTTGCATTAAGGGTGACAGCCAAG
>JAVLEV010000079.1:2330-9260 GCA_031920365.1 Planktomarina sp.
GAGATCAAGGCTTGGGGCTAAAGCATCCGCAACCGTGTCAATCCAATGGTTTAAATCTTTATTTTCAATAGCCTGCACCAACCCCAAATGACGCTCGGGCAGAGAGAAATAAGAAGACCTAAGAAGATGGCCAAATACCGGGATGCCAGTATTTTTTAAAGAAGCATGTAAAATGTTTAGATGGCGCTCACTGCCAACCCTATTGAGAAGTACACCAACTACTGTGATTTGTGGATCAAAATTTGCAAAACCCTGCACCATCGCCGTCACCGAATGGGCTATTTTTGCTGCATCAATTACCAGGACTACCGGCAAAGATAGCATATTAGACAATTTTGCTGCGGATCCATGCCCTGCTAAACCCGCCCCGTCAAATAATCCCATGGCGCCCTCAACAATCAGGTTGCCCGACCCAGCTAGATTTTTTATTTGTATTGGTTGCATGGCCCAAGCGTCTAAATTCACTGATGGTCGGCCGGCTGCTACCGTGTGAAAACTTGGGTCGATATAGTCTGGGCCAGATTTTGCTGGTTGAAAATCAATTCCTTCACGCTTTAATATACGCATGATTGCCAAAGTTAGTGTTGTTTTGCCTGCGCCGGAGTTTGGGGCGGCAATTAAAAAACGCGTCATGCGGTTTCAGCGGGGCGACCACGTCCAAGTGGGTCTAGATTTCGTGGTGCTATACCGTCTCCCATCGACTGCCAGTCTAGTACTTGGCGCATCAGTACAGAGCGCCCAACACAAATTATTGCTGGTGATTTAATGCCAGCGGCTTGGGCATCCGCTACTGCATTGCCAAGCGTGCTTTCCACTACGTTTTGATTTTCAAGGGTGGCGGACGTTACAAACGCAAGCGGCTCAGAGGGGTTACGACCCGCTGCCATCAGACATTTTGTGATATTGTCTATATGCTTCATACCCATATAAATAACTATAACCTGGCTGCCACGGGCTATGCCGTCCCAATCTAAAGACCCAGGCGTAACGCCTGATTGATCATGACCAGTTACAAAGGTGACAGATTGATTCACGTCGCGGTGCGTGACAGGTATACCAGCATATGCAAGTCCACCAATACCGGCTGAAATACCAGGAATTATGCGTATAGGTATGCCATGCTGAACTAACGTTTGAGCCTCTTCACCGCCCCTTCCAAATACGAAAGGATCTCCACCTTTTAGCCGTAATACCCGCTTTTCTTTGCGGGCTAATTCTACCAGATGCATTGAGATGTCGCGTTGCTTTGCAGACGGTTTGCCACCTCGTTTTCCAGCATATATCAGCTCTGCGCCGCTGGCCCATTCCAAGATTTCTGCGCCAACCAGAGCGTCATAGACAACGGTATCGGCCTGCCGCAACGCGTTCAAGGCATGCAGAGTTAGAAGACCTGGATCGCCAGGCCCTGCTCCGCACAGCCAAACCCAGCCGGGCAGCAGTTTGGGCCAGGTATTTGAGGGAAGAGCGGGTGAATCATTCATAATTTACCTTATGACGAAAAACTCAGTGTTGAAATAGAGTACAAGCGACTTGCGCTTTGTGATTGGCGGCATTGATCGTATTGTTATAGTAAGAGTTATGAAACAAGGTGACCCCCCCTTTCTGCGTCGTGGTTGGACAACAGGCGCCTGCGCCACTGCTGCCGTGCGAGCCGGGTTAAGTGAGCTATGGGGCGGAGCTCCGCTGTCGCAGGTACAAATTACCCTACCAAAGGGTGAACAGCCTATATTTCAGATTGCCCATCGTCAGGTAAAAGATGGCTGGGTTGAGATCGGTATCACTAAAGATGCTGGGGATGACCCAGATGTGACCCATGGCTCTTTAATCATAGCAAGGGTTGCAGTTTCAACTTCTGGCGTACGGTTTCACGCGGGTGCTGGGGTTGGAACAATCACTAAATCCGGTTTGCCAATAGCCGTGGGTGAGCCCGCGATAAACCCCGTGCCACGCCAGATGATGCAGGCACAGGTAGATGAGTTAGCTATTCTTTACGGTCAGAGCTCGGATGTAGACATTACAATTATTATTCCTGGTGGGGCTGAACTGGCATTTAAAACTTGGAACCCGAGGCTTGGTATTGTGGGCGGCCTATCAGTTTTGGGCACTACAGGCATTGTGCGGCCGTTTTCTTGTGCTGCATGGATTGCATCTATCCATCGTGGTATTGACGTGGCCTGTGCTGAAGGGACACTGCATGTGGCAGGGTGCACTGGGGCTACATCAGAGCGCGCTGTGCAGGCTCTGCATGCGCTACCTGATACTGCGATGTTAGATATGGGTGATTTTGCCGGTGGGCTAATGAAGTATCTTGGACGCCATCCTGTTCCCCGTTTAACGGTTGGCGGTGGTATCGGTAAGATGACCAAATTGGCACAGGGAGCTCGCGATTTGCACTCTGGAAGGACCCAAGTGGATTTTAAACAGCTAGCAGATGTGATGGGCCAACCAAATTTAGCGCAAGCAAATTCAGCGCTTGAGGCCTACAGCCTGGCCGGTTCTGATATGGCTCAATGGGTAGCCAAGGCTGCCTTGCTTAATTGCCAATCCATTTTGAAGGCTGATGATATTGGGGTAGATTGCGTTGTGATTGATCGTTCTGGGCTCATTTTGGCACGCACATGACAGTACTTATTTTGGCTGGTTCCGGCGAGGCTCGCCACATTGCGCAGCATTGCGCTGATCATAATATCTCTGCTTTAGCCAGCCTTTCTGGTGCGACGCGCCAGCCTGGTGGTTTGGCGTTGCCGACCCGTCATGGAGGCTTTGGGGGAGCGGATGGTTTTCGCAATTATTTAAAAAATCATGATATTAAGGCAGTTGTGGATGCAACCCATCCATTTGCAAGCAAAATTACTCGTCGCAGCTTTGATATTTGTCAAGAAATGAAAGTGCCACTTTTGAGGTTTGACCGACCACAGTGGGAACCTCGGAAAGGGGATCACTGGGTCACTCTTGCAGACGAATCTGAAGCAAAAAACCACATAGCCGCTGGTGCAATTGTTTTTTTGGCTACTGGTCGCCAAAGTTTGCCTAAGTTCGTCAACTTATCGCATGCTCGACTGATTTGCCGCCAGATTGATCCACCAGCCACCAAATTCCCTTGGTCCAATGGGCAATACCTTATCGGCCGACCACCGTTCTCTATTTCTAGTGAGGAGGCGCTGTTTAAGCGTTTGGGCGTGGATGTTTTAGTCGTAAAGAATGCGGGTGGTTTGGCTAGCCGCTCCAAGCTTGACGCAGCGCGAATCTTAGGAATTTCAGTGTTGATGATTGCGCGTCCAGCACCCTGCGGCGTGCTAAGTGTGCAAACCCTGCTGGAAGTTGAACAGTGGCTGCATAAATGGCGATCCTAACTATAGATTGTATACAGATTTAGAAAATGCAGTACGGCTGCTAAAGGCCCCTAAATTTTGATTTTTTTTGCGGCCTAAACCAAGTCGGTTACGCATAAAAACCGGGATTTTTTATGTTATTTGCGATTGTGACAAAGCAATAGGTGTCGGTGGAGCTCGTGGCTACCATTTGGAGTAGGTTGGACTACGCAGTGTTTATAGCACAATTACATGTAACGCGAGCTTGTGCTGAACAGTTATCTTTAATTGGTTTGTAATGTCCCAAAATTCGCTACTCGCATTCTTTATCCCGAAGTGTGATTAATTATTGCGCTTTAGCTATTCTGCCTGACGCGGATTTGTTGGACCTTCTTACATAAATTAATTTTATTGGCTGCTTGATGGCTAAAGGCTTTTTTTTGAAAGCATTAGGCAGGGCGGATGAGTTTCCTACACGGTGTTATGGCTTTACAGCAAGCTACGCGTTTAGCTTTTAATGTGCCGTTGCAGTCTGACGAAAAGAGGATGCGTGAAATAGCAGATGGGTGGGCGCCATGTTGAGCCGTTGCAGCGCATGTATTATGGGCCTATTACAACGGCCATAAGTCTTAAAAGGGAACAATATGACACGGGTTTTAAAATCAGTCAGTCGGATGCCAGAAAGTGGTGATGTGACTTCAGCGGTCATTTTCTTGCATGGTTATGGCGCTAATGGTGCTGATCTTATGGGCTTAGCTGATGTTTTGGCTGAACACATGCCTGATACGATGTTTTTGGCACCTGATGCACCAGAAAATACAGCCATGTCACCGATGGGGCTGCAATGGTTTCCTATTCCATGGATTGATGGTTCCTCCGAGGAGGATTCGGCCAATGGGTTGCGCTCAGCGTCTCAGGACTTGGAGTCGTATTTCGACGGGGTTATGGTTGATTATGACCTACTACCTGAACAAGTAATCATATTTGGATTTTCTCAAGGCACGATGATGGCGTTGCATGTAGCGCCGCGTCGTGACGATGCGGTCGCAGGTATAGTGGCTTTCTCTGGGCGTTTGCTGGAGCATGAATTGCTGGTGGATGAAGTGACTTCCTTTATGCCAGTGCTGCTTGTACATGGCGATGAAGATGATGTGGTCCCTATAAGTGCTTTGTCCAAAGCGGCTGAAGGCTTAGAGGCAGCTGGTTTTAAGGAGGTCTATGCGCATGTCATGGAAGGCACAGCCCATGGTATTGGACCCGATGGGTTGCAGGTAGCTTTGGCGTTCATGCGTCAACAACTTGGTATGGACTAAGCCCCTTTGAGATTTACACGCACAGGGCTTGCCTGATTTGATTCATCAGATATGTTACATTTAAAGTAGCGAACCGGATACCCCTAAGCTTGTATCAAGTTGTTCGATTTTGTGTTCGACTGGCTGCGGAGGTTACAGGCATGGCTGAAAATTTTCGGATAGACTTAGTAAGAGATCCGGAGGTTTTGAAACAAAAACCCGCTTTAGTTCTAAACGCAGATTACCGCCCCCTATCGTATTATCCGCTGTCGCTGTGGAGCTGGCAGGATGCTGTGAAAGCTGCTTGGCTAGATAGAGTACAAATTTTAGCAGAATATGATGAAATTGTGCGTTCCCCCACCACCGAGATTCGTATTCCTTCCGTTGTTGTATTGCGTGATTATGTAAAGCCGCAAAACATGGTTGCGTTTACGCGTTTTAATCTTTTCCTACGTGATGAGTTTTCCTGCCAGTATTGCGGTTATTTGGGGGATTTGACCTTCGATCACGTGGTGCCACGCACTCGGGGTGGGATCACCAGCTGGGAAAATGTGGTAGCCGCCTGCTCAAAGTGTAATCTCAAAAAAGGCTCACGCAGCCTAAAACAATCAGGCATGCAGCTGCGTAAAACCATTCGTCAGCCGGAATCAGAAGAATTGCGCAATATCGGCCGAAAATTTCCACCTAATCACCTGCACGAAAGCTGGGTAGATTTTCTTTACTGGGATGCGGAATTGCTGTCCTAGGATGAGCAGCTGGCGCCGCCTAAAACGCAAAATTTTGCACAATGTGGATGATTGAGCGCCACATCTGATGCAGCCTCTTTCAGAGTAGACCCTAGTTCGAACTCTGGCGTGTAGGGCAATAAAGTGCAGGCCAAAACCGCAGCCTTATCGGCACCTTTGCGTTTAACCACCATGCGTGAAGACGCACACATCAAATCATCTGGGTTTTTATTGAGTATACTCCAACAATCTGATGTTATTTCAGTTACTTCCACGTTTTCATCCAACTCAGGAAACAGTACGGTTTCACTAGAATTGAGCGCATCAATGTCATAACTATTTTGGGCAAATAATGTTTTATAACCTTCGCGGCTTGCGCTGTCCGAATTATCCCAAAAGGTACGACCTGCTACCGTCATGCGTATTCCCGCATCACGTAGCCAATTCATCCCAGTTAAGGTTTTTTGGAATGCCCCTTTGCCACGCTCTATGTCATGTTTTTCCTCATTGAAGTGATCTAAGGAAATCCGAAGGGTTAATTTCCCAGGATAGGCGGCGTTTAACTCTTTAAGGCCCTGCTGCATATGCTTGCGCATCATTGGCCGCATTGCGTTAGTCAAAATAAGCACTTCGTATCCTGCGGCCAAACTACGATGCGCTATTTCTATCATTTTAGGGTTCATGAATGGCTCACCACCAGTAAAGGCAATTTCGCGCACAGTCCATTTTAGAGTTATCAATTCGTTTAGAAAATTGCTCACCTCATCAGGGGTCATATAGACCAGAGCGTCATTGGTGGGACTACTGTTTATATAGCAATTCATACATTCAATATTACAAAGCGTACCAGTGTTGAACCAAAGTGTTTGTAAATTTTTAAGAGCTACTCGGGCGCGCCTCTCTCCTTTGGCTGTCATGTGGGGATTCAAAAATTTATTTTGATTGGCCATAATATTTATCTTATCCATGAATAATCTGTTTTAACCTATAAAGCAGTTTACGCATACATCGCTGACAGCCCATAAAAAACCCCTTTGTGAACTTTCTGAAACATAAGTGATTGTGGCCTATAAGGTGGACAGAGGGTTTGAGCCGTTGTAAGTTTCAGTTAGCGCAAACATTCTAAAGGATCCACAGATGGTCTCTCGAGTAATACCAGTTGATTCCTTTGATCTTATCATCTTTGGTGGCACAGGCGACCTAGCTCGCCGCAAGATACTGCCAGGTCTATTTCGTAGATTTTGCTCGGGTCAAATGCCTTCCAACGCACGGATTATTGGCGCCGCACGCGCCGATTTGGGTCAGGCAGTCTATCAAGACAACATTCGTGATGCCATAAACGAATTTGGCGAAGTTAAAGATTTTGAAAACGCACAATTAGAAACATTTCTGGTGCAGTTGGATTATGTGGCAGTTGACGTTTGTGGGGATGGTGGTTGGGCTGAGTTGGCAGCTTTAGTACGCAAGGACCTGGTTAATGCTTATTACTTCTCAGTGGCGCCGGGTCTGTTTGGTGATATTGCATCGCGTTTAAACACGTGGGGCTTAGCCACTCCAGAATCGCGCATAGTGGTGGAAAAACCCTTTGGACGCGATCTTGAC
>JAVLEV010000080.1:0-9104 GCA_031920365.1 Planktomarina sp.
GGCAGGAATTGTGCAAATTAAAGATTTGATCCTTGGGGCTCAACTGGCCAAGGACGCAACTCTTGAAGAGTGGAAAGCCCGCCCAAGCCAAATAGAAGTGCCGCGTCAACAGTTGGTGGCACAAGTGCTTAACCTGTTGGCGGCGCAAGGCCGCATAGAATGAGTCAATTGCGCGAAGAAATCACACGGCTCTCGGCGGTGTTCCAATCAGCTGGGGCCATTCGGGTCGAGACTGATATTCTACAACCTGCGAATGTGTTGTTGGATTTATATGGTGAGGATATTCGAGCGCGTGCCTACGTGACCTTGGATCCGCTCCAGGGCGAACAAATGCTCAGGCCTGACTTCACAGTGCCTGTGGTGCAGCGGCACATGGCCGAAAACGCAGAACCTGCCCGCTATACCTATGACGGCCCAGTGTTTCGCTATCAAGACGGCGATACCAAGCGTACAGCTCAAAGTGAGCAGGTAGGCTATGAAGTGTTTGACAGTGGTCCAGCAAATGTAATTGAAGCAGAAGTTTTTGCTTTATTTCACAAAATTCTAGCTCCGCATGGCTTAACAGCCTCGACTGGAGACGTTGGGCTATTAGTGGCTGCAATTGATGGTCTTACGACTTCAGATGCACGCAAAGCCGCCTTGCGCCGTCATATTTGGCGCCCCTCCAGGTTCCAAGCTCTGCTTGTGCGGTTTTCTCAACCTGTGGTAGAGAAAGGTTTGGGTCTAGGTGGGCAGCAGATAGGGCTTCGCAACTCTTTTGATGTTGATGAGCGTTTGGTGCAATTAATTGATGAGGCTGCGGCAAAGCCAATCCCGCAAATTGAAATTGACGCGTTAAATGATTTACTTGAGATTAAAGGTAGCCTTTTAGGCGCTTTAACAGAACTGCAATCTTTGGCCCTGCGGTTGCCTGCAATTGCACCTGCAGTGGATCATATGTTGGCAAGATTGACTGCCTTACGCGTTGCTGGTGTCGATGTGGCTCAGATTGGTTTCGAAGCTGCCTATGGGCTGACAGCCATGGAATATTATGATGGCTTTGTTTTTGGATTTTATGCTAACAAAGCAGACTGGCCCGCCGTTGCTTCCGGAGGGCGCTATGATGCCCTTACTCGAGTTTTGGGTCAGGGTCGTGATGTTCCAGCAGTAGGGGGGATCATCCGGCCCGAACTCACTGTGCAGTTGGTGGGGGGAGACACGCGATGATAAAATTGGGTGTGCCATCGAAAGGTCGTTTGATGCAGGACACTTTTGAGTGGTTTTCTGCGCGCGGAGTCTATTTATCTAAAACTGATTCGGAGCGGGAGTATGTGGGCTGTGTGGATGGTTTAGCCGGAGTTGAATTAGTGCTGCTGTCTGCTGGTGAAATCCCACGAGAACTGGCAGCAGGTCGGCTAGATATGGGCGTCACGGGTACAGATTTGGTGCACGAGAAACTGGCTAATTGGGCAAATGTAGTGGTACCTTTAGCTGAGATGGGCTTTGGATTTGCGGATTTAATTATAGCTGTGCCAGCCTGTTGGCGGGATGTGACCTGCCTGCACGACCTGGACGCTGTTGCCGCTCGTTTTAGGTCACAACAAGGGTTTCGGTTGCGTGTAGCAACCAAATATCACCGGTTGGTGCGTCAATTCATGACGAAGCAAGGCGTTGCGGATTATCAGCTGGTCGATAGCCAAGGTGCGACTGAGGGTGCGGTGAAAAACGAAACCGCCGAAGCTATCGCTGATATTACTAGTACCGGGGCAACAATCGAAGCCAATCACCTCCGAATTTTGGAAGACGGCTTGGTTTTGAAGTCACAGGCTACTCTATGGCATTCAAAATTAGCTCAGAGCGACTGCAGCGCCTTAATTTCTCAGATTGGGATTGTGCCGTAAAGTTTGAATATTTGTGCAGACCTAAGACAAAGCGACCGAGAGATCGCGTATTAAGTCTTCAGGGTCTTCCAAGCCCACCGACATTCTAAATACACCGTCTCCTGCATAGCTGCGGTAGCTTTTAAGCTGAGTACCAGAGAGGTTGAAGGAGGTGTCCATCAGGCCTTGAGTCTCCATCCAAAAAATTAAGCTACGGTGATGGCCGAGTGATACTGCGTAATGCACAATTTTTAACCTGTCGATCATTTGCTGTGCAATTTTTCGACCTATTGCGGCGTTGCCTACCTGAAAGCTAATCATACCAGATGTGTTGGACATTTGGTTTTGGGCCAGATCGTACTGTGGATGGCTGGCAAGGCCGGGATAAATCACCTTTGTGATCTGCGGTTGCGCCTCCAGCCATTCGGATATGGCCTGTGCGCCAGATTGATGGCCTTCCATACGCATTGGCAGCAATGACAAACCGCGCGCCACCAACCAAGCGTTGAAGGGAGACATCACACCACCATGGTGGATGGCACTTTCACCTCGAATTTGTGAGATTAGGGATTTGCATCCTGCCACGGCGCCACCGACTGCATCACCATGCCCGCCAACATATTTGGTAACGGAATGCATAATTAGATCGATACCTAAGGCCGCAGAGTTTTGCCCCAATGGCGATGCAAAAGTAGCGTCGCAGCTGACTAAAGCGCCAGCGTCATGCGCTAGTTTAGAGACTGCGGCTAAATCAGTAAGTCGGCCAATTGGATTGACTGGAGATTCTGTGTGCACTAATTTTGTGTTAGGGCGAAGGGCTGCGGCAACGGCTGTAAGATCTGACATATCAACTAGACTGATATTGATGCCAAATCTCGGCAGGGTGTCGCGGGCCAGTTCGGCCACACCGGCGTAACTTACGTCAGAAATTATTGCGTGGTCCCCTGCAGATAAAAAGGTCAGAAAAATTGCAGTTGCTGCCGCCATACCAGAGGCTAAGCAGACACAATCTTCAACACCTTCTAAAGCAGCCATTTTCTGTTCCAGCATTTTCACAGTTGGATTGCCCCAACGTGCATATAGGAAATTGTCATCATCTTCGAGATCATGGGCGGAAAATCCGGCAACTTGATCTGTTACGAAGGTTGACGACATATGCAGTGGGGGAGCTGAGGCCCCTGTGGTGGGATCTGGAGCTTCGCCTGCGTGAATGGCTGTAGTCATTAGTCCAAATTTTGAATTTGCTCGGTGCATACTTACGATCCTTGTGCTGCTGCATCTGTAAGGCCGCAACGCTGCAACAGCCTTTATGACCTCCGTCGGATAAAGCATGTCAAAGCTAGTGTCTGTCAAGCGGTTACAAGATGCCGATGTTTGCTAATGCAGCTTGTAAATCTGGTGGGAGGGCGTCGTCGTGAGGCCGTGATTGGCTCAAGTCTGGGGGCGCATCAGTGCCCTGCAGATAGCGCCAACCTTGAAATGCGCGCTTGGGTGTTGCTGCGACCGACACAAGTTGAGGGTCTGATACAATCGCGCAGCGTCTAATACCATCAGAACCAATGATTTCATCCAGCCTTAAAACTATTTGCCGGCAGAGGATGACACCCTTAATTACCCAATATATGGATCCACCATTGAGAAGCTCGTCGCTACGCTTTGGCCACATGCGGGTAATATGTCGCGGCAGACCATCGCTAGTTTGAGCTCTGGGGCTGGCTTGCCATTCAGCCAAGTTCTCTACGGTTTCGGTGCCAACACTTAATTTTACCAAGTTTATGGTCTTTGACAACTCTTTACCCCACATATTGTGTCTCAACCCCAAATAACCAGAATTTTACGTGGGATACAAGTTGACCTTTTTACGCTTCAGCACTACCTTCGTACTCCTATCAATAGCTTATTTTTGGAATTGTTTATGACTAGATTTTCTGCCCCTATAGCTAAACAAATTTGGGATATGAAATATCGTTTTAAAGAAGCAGATGGTACCCCAATTGATAAAACAGTTGAAGACAGCTGGCATCGGATTGCTGGCGCTTTGGCGTCGGTCGAAACATCGCCTGAAACGTGGGAGCCTAAGTTTTTTAATGCGCTTTCAGATTTCAAATTTCTGCCAGCGGGTCGGATTACTGCAGGCGCGGGCACGGGGCGCAGCGTAACCTTGTTCAACTGTTTTGTCATGGGAACGATTCCGGACAGTATGGGCGGTATATTCGATATGCTTAAAGAGGCTGCGCTTACCATGCAGCAAGGTGGCGGAATTGGCTACGATTTTACAACAGTCCGCCCAAAAGGTGCTAAAGTAAAAGGCGTTGCTGCAGATGCTTCCGGCCCACTTTCCTTTATGGATGTTTGGGATGCGATGTGCCGTACAATTATGTCAGCGGGTAGCCGCCGGGGCGCCATGATGGCGACAATGCGCTGTGATCATCCTGATATTTTAGATTTTATTACTGCGAAGCGTGATCCCGCACGACTACGGATGTTTAACGTATCAGTATTGGTGACAGATGCGTTTATGGCGGCTGTAAAATCTGATGAAAAGTGGGATTTGTTGTTTGAAGGTGAAGTGTTTCAAACAATGAAAGCTGTTGATCTGTGGGATCAGATTATGAGCTCAACATTTGAATTTGCCGAACCTGGTGTGATCTTTATTGATAGAATTAATAAAGCAAACAACCTGAGCTACTGTGAAACTATCGCGGCAACCAACCCTTGTGGCGAGCAGCCTTTGCCACCTTATGGCGCATGTTTACTTGGCTCGATAAATATGGCGCGCTTGGTTTCTAATCCTTTTTCCGAAGGTGCTAAGCTGAATGAGGCCGGCATGGCCAATTTGGTTGCGACTGCAGTTCGGATGATGGATAATGTGGTTGATGCAAGCCGCTTCCCACTAGATGAGCAGCGGCGTGAAGCTGAAGCCAAAAGACGGGTTGGTCTTGGCGTGACGGGCCTTGCGGATGCTTTGTTGATGGTTGGCCTGCGTTATGGCTCGGAAGAGGCTGCGGTGCAGACTGAGGCTTGGATGCATCAAATCGCGCGTGCGGCCTATCTGGCATCTGTGGAGCTTGCCAAAGAAAAAGGTGCATTTCCTTTGTTTGACTCCGAGGGCTATCTGGCTAGTGGTGCTATGGAGGATATGGACTCCGATGTACGCGAGGCTATTGCCCAGTATGGTATTCGCAACGCATTGCTGACCAGCATCGCGCCAACGGGCACAATAAGCCTGTATGCGGGCAACGTATCTTCTGGCATTGAGCCAGTGTTTGCTTATGCCTATACTCGTAAAGTGCTTCAAAAAGATGGATCGCGTACAGAAGAAGAAGTGATCGATTATGCTGTACAAATGTGGCGCGATAAAATGGGCGATGCTGAATTGCCCGATTATTTTGTAAATGCACAAACTTTGGCGCCCTTGGAGCATGTGCGCATGCAAGCAGCAGCTCAGAAGTGGGTTGACAGCTCGATCTCTAAAACTATCAATTGCCCGGAGGACATTAGTTTTGACGCGTTTAAAGATGTCTATATGGCGGCCTGGGATCAAGGCTGTAAGGGTTGTACAACGTATCGCCCAAATGCGGTAACTGGATCTGTTTTGTCGGTATCCTCCGAGAGTGAGCAGGCGCCAGAGATAGATAAGGGCGCTGATGTGGTGTACATCAA
This sequence comes from Planktomarina sp., assembly GCA_031920365.1. Classification (GTDB taxonomy): domain Bacteria; phylum Pseudomonadota; class Alphaproteobacteria; order Rhodobacterales; family Rhodobacteraceae; genus Planktomarina. The sequence goes on from JAVLEV010000080.1 coordinate 5,523, forward strand.
TGAGCCGTTGAGCCGTCCTGAAGCACTGGAAGGTCAAACATATAAGGTGAAATGGCCGGACAGTGAGCATGCAATCTATATCACTGTGAATGATCTGTTGCTCAATGGTCATCGTCGTCCGTTTGAAGTGTTTATCAATTCGAAAAATATGGAACATTTTGCGTGGACCGTGGCGTTGACACGGATGATTTCAGCTGTCTTCCGACGTGGTGGTGATGTCAGCTTCGTCGTTGAAGAGCTCAAAGCAGTATTTGATCCGCGAGGCGGGGCCTGGGTGGATGGAAAATACATACCATCAATCTTGGCAGCTATTGGTGGCGTGATCGAGCACCATATGGTCAGTACCGGCTTTATTGCTGGTGAGGGGATGGGTTTAAAGGTCGATCCGCAAGCGGAAGTTATAAAGCTCAAGCAGTCACGCGGAGCGTCTTGCTCAAGCTGTGGTCAGTTTGATTTGCGTATGGTTGAGGGCTGTATGACATGTGGCAGCTGTGGTTACTCTAAATGCGGTTAAAGCCTTAGGCGAATTTCATCAGTTTTGAAGCAGTTTAAAGTTATTATTTTCAGCTAGTATAGATCTTTTTATATATGCTGCATTGGCCGCTATAGTGCCGAGATGTGGGGCGAATTGTTTAATAAGATTTATTTTCGATAATTGTGTTGTTAAGTATAATCTAAAGGGGTTAAATCCTTGCTTAACATTTTTCTTTAATAGGATGATTAAAAAATGAAATTTATCAGTAAACTGCAGGATATCTCCAACATAACGCCGATCACTGATAATTTAGACGGCTGGGTGGTTACTGAGGGTGCGCCAACCATGAAAACCTGGATACTTTATACCAGTCATGATGAAAGCATGATCTCTGGCTATTGGGAGGCAACCCCAGGTTCCTATCATGCGACCTATACCGACTATGAGTTTGTGCACATTATTGCCGGTAAACTGATCATTACCGCGGATGGCGAAAGCCCTGTTGCACTTAGTGCTGGCGACGCTTTTGTTGTAGAGCCTGGTTTTAAAGGGACATGGAAAATTGTTGAGCCGATCCGTAAACATTTTGACATTAAACTTAAATAGAACCCTGTTTCGTTAGTTATGCCCTACCTCGTGGCTAGACCGTTTGTTTGAACTGGAAAGCCTACTGTATTGTAATAAAAAGATAAACATTAAAGTTTTGAAGTAGGCGGAAATATGGAGAATTTAGAAGTCTTGTACAATGCTGAATGCCCAATATGCAGGCGCGAAATTGAGCATTACGAACGCCTGTCCGGTGATGAGGTGAAATATATCAAAATTACAGCTGATACTGCGGCTGATTGGGGTCTAACCGAAGACCAAGCTACTCAGCAATTGCATGCAAGGCGGGGTATGGATCTGGTTATTGGCGTGGATGCATTCGTGGCGATTTGGCAGAGGTTACCCTATTTTAGGGTGCTTGCACCAATTGTGAACTTTAAACCAGTCAATGCTATATTCTCGTTGGTATATAGACAGATTTTGGCGCCATTGCTGTTTGCTGCTCATAAAAAGCGCCGATCAGGAACTCAGTGAGTGCTCTTAATAAAGGTATTTTTGCTCTGCCTCTATACTTCTAACCCAAAATAGCCTAGCCGCGCCTGATCGAGCCTTATTTAAGAGGGCTTCTTGGGGTTTGTCGGTCCATGGGGGGCTGCAGCGCCCGCATGACATAGAAAGATATCCTTGTGAAACAAGCTTTAGCTGACGCGCTGGAAAAGCGCGGCTACCAAAATTTGACTCCAGTTCAAACCGCGGTGACGGCCCCTGAGTTGGTAGATGCTGACTTACTGGTCTCCGCCCAAACTGGTTCCGGTAAAACCGTAGGCTTCGGCCTTGCCATCGGCGACAGCCTGTTGGGTGAAGATGAGATCTTTGAACGCGCCTCTAAGCCTCTGGCCCTGGTTATTGCACCAACCCGCGAGCTCGCTTTGCAAGTGAAACGCGAGCTGCAATGGCTGTACGGTGAAGCACGCGCAACGATGGCATCATGTGTGGGTGGCATGGACATGCGTGATGAGCGCCGCACTTTAGAACGAGGCGCACACATTGTTGTGGCTACACCGGGCCGTTTGCGGGACCATATCATGCGTAAATCCATTGATCTGTCCGAATTGCGGGCTGTAGTCTTGGATGAAGCCGATGAGATGCTGGATCTGGGCTTCAAAGACGATCTGGAGTTTATTTTGGGCCATGCGCCTGAATCTCGGCGTACCTTGATGTTTTCGGCTACTGTGCCAAAATCTATTGCGAAGTTGGCAAAATCCTATCAAAAAAACGCGGTACGCGTGTCCACTGTTGCAGAAAAATCGCAACACATGGACATTCAATACCGTGCTTTGAGCGTTTCGGCGCGCGATATGGAAAATGCCATCATTAATGTTCTGCGTTTTTATGAAGCCCCAAATGCGTTGGTATTCGCAAATACACGTGTAATGGTAAATCGCCTTACCACCCGCCTGTCAAATCGTGGCTTTTCGGTAGTTAGTTTGTCGGGAGAATTGAGCCAAGCCGAGCGCTCGCATGCTTTGCAGGCCATGCGGGATGGTCGTGCGCGGATTTGTGTGGCCACCGATGTGGCCGCCCGTGGCATTGATTTGCCTAACTTGGATTTAGTGGTACATGCTGAGCTACCAACCAACTACGAAATTTTGATGCACCGCTCTGGCCGAACCGGCCGAGCAGGGCGCAAGGGCATCTCCGCCCTGATTGTGCCACCATCGGCGCGCCGTAAAGCTGAGCGTATTTTGCAAGGTGCAAAAGTCACAGCGGAATGGGCTGTACCGCCCTCTGCTGATGAAGTGACAGCCAAAGACCGTGAACGTCTGCTGGCGGATCCTGCTTGGCACGAAGATATCAACGAAAAAGACCAAGTGGCTGTGGATGAGTTGTTGTCCCACTTTAGTCCGACCCAAGTTGCTGCTGCATATTTACGGATCTATACCGCCAAGCAATCGGCGCCTGAAGAGCTGTCAGCAGTAGACGCCCGTGACGCCAAAGATGCCAAGCCAAGACGCGCTGCTGATTTTGGCCCCACCATCTGGTTCTCCGTTCCTGGTGGCCGTGCCTCAGGAACACTCCCTGGGCGCTTGTTGCCTATGATTTGCAATGCTGGTGGCATCACTAAACATGACATTGGCGCGATTAAAATCCAACCGAATGCGTCCTTCTTTGAGATCAAGTTGGCCAGTGTAGAAAGCTTCAAAAAGGCCTTGGGACCAGATATGACCGCTGAAGACAATGCGGTTGTGACTGAATTAAAAGGCCCTCCTGCGGATGTACCTTATGAACGGTCAAGTTCACCAAAGCCCTGGGCTGAGAAAAAACCACGTGTTAAGGAAAAGTCTAACGGTCCAATTGATTGGAACGATGCGCCAAGTCCAAAACTACGCAGGGCAAAGGCAAGTGAGGGCAAACCCTATGCTGGTGAGAGCAAGCCGAAGTATAAGTCTAAGACAACGGTTCAAACCCGCCCCGACGGTGTGGTGGAAACCTTCAAGAAGAAACCTAGTAAAGCTGGGACCGCATCTAAGCCATACGCAGGCAATCCTTCTAAGTTTTCT
>JAVLEV010000081.1:0-9000 GCA_031920365.1 Planktomarina sp.
GCATTACACAGAGCCAAAAGTGCTTCCGTACGTTTTAGGGCTCTTATTCCTACCGGGTATTGGCTAGGTGGCTAAAAATTTAAAGGTAAACCCTGCTTTCAACCCTGCCTATAGTGTCTACCTAAAAAGGCGGCATTAGATATGAAATATATTATAGTTACAGAAATCAAACTTAGACTTAAATCTACCCACACTAAACCATTGGAAGCATATAGGGGGCCAATTACTTCCGCCATTTCCTTAGTAATCATTAAAAACCCAATGAGCCCGAGGCCCCATACGTAAGGCATAAATCGATAAATACTCATGTTATGAAATAAGGAATATACCAGTATTATTGAGAATGCGGACGCGAAATAGAGTATAGTGCTTTCAATAGTATATACGATGAACAGGTTTTCCGAGTTGAAAAAACCTTTCGGTATTGCCGGTACTACGATTAGATCAGAAGCTTTACGGGCTACAACTGCCGCAATAAACGCTAGAAAAGAAACTAATATATATTTAAATATTCCAGACTGCCTGGGCACCTTCGTAAATAATTTGTGGCGTGTTCGTTTCATGTTATTAAATCTACCATCAATTTATCCATTAAAATCTAAAAATAGTCTTTAGTGTCATGTGCTTGCCTATGGTAGATAAAATGTTAAAAGGTATTATTTCAAAAATGGAAGAGCCCCACGATGGTGCGTTTACCAAAACTTTCTTATATTCAATCGTTCAGTGCTGTTGCGCAGGCAGGATCTCTTGCGGCGGCAACAAAAGCAGGCGCAAGCAGCCAGGCCACATTAAGCAGACACATTGCAGCACTTGAAGCTGAGCTTAATGTAACTTTGTTTGAACGGCGCGGTGATGGGTTATCATTAACCCACACCGGTACTAAACTCTTTGAACATGCCGACAAAGTTAAGCATGCTGCGAGCGAGTTTACACTTGCGGCTGCCGGGCAAGAACAGGAAGCTTCAGGGCCAGTCAGGGTAGCAACCACTTTGGGTATTGCAAGTTTCTACATGCCTAATCTGATGGCAAAACTCAGCATTGAAAAACCCGAAATTCAAATAGAGTTGATCAAAAATGCAGGGGCCCCAAATCTGTTAAAGCGTGAGGCTGACATAGCAATTTGCGGGTTCATGCCCACACAGGAAAACTTATTTGTCCGCAAACTTGGTGACGTGAAGTTTGGGGCGTATGCGTCAAAAACATATCTTGAGAGACGCGGGACACCGATATCCATAGCGGACCTAAGTGACCATGACCTGATTGGTGAAGATCATGGGACAAATACATTTAACACTGATTTCCAAGCAGTCGGACTAAACCTGACTAACAACTCATTTAAATTTCGCTGTGATGACTACTTAATTGCATGGGATCTTGTGGTTGCGGGGTGTGGCATTAGCTTGACACATGTAAATAAAGGAGATCTAGAACCACGGGTGCAACGAATTTTAGTTGACTATCAAACCTCTCTACCAGTTTGGTTATCATCACACAGGGAGCTCAAAACAAGTTCACGTGTACGCTACGTGTACGACTTTATAGCAGACGGCTTAGCAAGTTTACTTACTAGTTAATATCGTAGGACTGACCTTAAAAATTCCTGTGTTCGTGCAACCTGTGGCTTATTAAACAGCACCTTTGGTGGCCCCTCCTCCACAATCATACCACCATCAATGAAACACACACGATCTGCTAGCTCACGGGCAAAACCCATCTCGTGGGTAGCAAGGATCATGGTCATGCCCTCACTGCGTAATTGACGCAGAACGTCTAATACTTCGCCTACGAGTTCCGGATCAAGGGCTGATGTTATTTCGTCAAACAGCATTATCTCTGGGCGCATCGTAAGTGCGCGGATAACTGCAACCCGTTGCTGTTGCCCACCTGACAATTGGTCAGGGTATTTGTCCTTATGTGGCGCCAAACCAAACCGAATAAATCCCTCTTCGGCCCTAAGGCGTAGTGCTTGATCTTCTTCAGCGAGTATGCGCCGTGGAGCCAGTAAAACATTATCCATAGCCGTCATGTGCGGAAATAAGTTAAAAGATTGAAAGACAATACCAATACGTCGCCGAATGGGACCTAAGTCTAGACCCGGCTCAGAAATATCTGAGCCATCCAGCCAGACATTGCCATCATCAACCGGCTCTAGTTGATTGATGCATCGAAGCAGTGTCGATTTTCCAGAACCAGACGCGCCAATCAGACAAATCATTTCACCTTCAGCAACATCTAAATCGATGCCTCGCAGGACTGCTTGACTACCAAACGATTTGGTGACGCCACGAAGACTTAACTTAGCTTCTGGCATTACGATCTCTGTTCATAAGATAATCCGCATATCGCGTGGCTGGAACTGTCACGCACAAAAAGATTAGGGCCGCAGCGACATATGGAGTGAAGTTTGCAAGCAAACTTTTAAAAATACCTGCTTGGCGTAATATCTCAACAGGGCCAATAAAGCTTAGCAATGCTACATCTTTTTGCAAAGCTACAAGCATATTCATATTGGCAGGGATTACGCGTCGAATAGCCTGGGGTAAAATAACGTAACGCATCGCATCACGTTCGGACATGCCAAGACATATGGCAGCAGCACGTTGACTTGCGTGAATACTCTCAATGCCACCGCGCAAAACTTCAGCGATATATGCCGAATAGGTCAAAACTAGAGCAACCGTACCCCAAATATAGGGGCTGTTCCATGGGCGGGGAAGGCCCAAGCCTGGGACACCAAAGCCAACCAAGTAGATAACCAAAACCACAGGAACACCGCGGAAAATATCTACGTAGGCTGCACCAAATATCCTTAATGGAAACAAAGCTGGCGAGCGGACAGCTCGGGCCAAAGCAATCACTAGCCCAAGCGCACATATTAGCGGAACTGACCATGCAAATATAGCAACATCCCACAGAAACGCTTTCAACAGTTTTGGGAACGTTTTGACAAAAACCTCACCGTTAAAAAAGCTGGCTTTTACGCCTTCCCACCCTGGCGCCAAAGGCACCAGTAGCGCAATTACCAACACCACCAACAAAGTGCTTAACCCGGCCACTAGCATAGATTTCTGGCGCAACCGGGTTTCATATTTTTGACGTTTACTCACGGTTATTTAATCAATGGAACTCCAGTTGATTCTTGTAGCCACGTGGCCTCAATACTAGCAAGGGTGCCATCAGCCTTCATAGTAGCAAGTGCAGCATCCACACATTCTTTCAGTGGGCTTCCCTCAGCCATGATCATACCAAAATGATCTAGATCTGTCGCTTCATCTGCTGGAAATTGCCCCAAAACCTGGCCCCCATCCAATACAACCGCGGAAAGATATAACGCGGTCGGAAGATCAAACAAAGCTGCATCAATCTGACCAGCCTTCATCGCCTCAACGATGTTTGCGTTATCATCATAAATCATCGTACTTGTCGTGGGCGCTATTGTATCTGTAATCATTGGCAGGCCGGTCGTAGATGCAGCCGCACCCCAAACCAAACCTTTGAGCTGCGCCATGGTTGGTTCGAGCTTATCAGCGCTACGCACCAACACAGCCATCGGCGCAGTGTAGTAAGAAGCAGAAAAATCAACAACTTTATCACGATCTTCTGTAATCGAGAACTGCTGTAAATTAATATCAAAATCTTTTTTACCAGGCTGAATAGCTTGATCAAAAGATGTACGTACCCAGGCAACATTACTCGCAGCAAAGCCCATTTTTTCAGCCAAGGCGTAAGCTACAGCCGCTTCAAAACCATTTCCAGATTCTGGTGCATCATCCATGACCCAAGGGTAATATGCCGGGTTCCCTGTCGCAATAGTTAGGGTACCTCCAGTTAACGTTTTGTCGTCTGCACAAGATTGAGCAAAGACCGGTACGGCTAAAAGCATAACTGCCAGAGTTGTAGAAATTAGTTGAAGTTTCATGTTTTTCTCCCAAATTACACGTCACACCACCATTGGGCGCAAACCTATCTTTAAGTTTAGATTGTGAGGATTATTGATCATGGCTATTAGATTAACAAGGGCAGATTACACCAAGTACAATGAAAGTCATGAACTCTAAGTTCGGCTTTTTTCAAATTCGTCCCATGCTTTTTCAAACATCTGAAAGTTAAAATTTGCCTCGCGAGCTGGTTTTAAAATTAAGTATTCGGTTGCAAGCAATCTTTCAATAGCGCCTGCTAAATTTTTGATTAGATACTTTGGAATGACCACCGCACCATGCCTGTCAGCATGTACCAAGTCACCCTCGCTCACCTGCATACCAAAAACTTCGACTGGGGTTCCTATTTCTTTGACATGTACAAAGCCATGGCTGGGGCCAATCGACCCAGCAACAACAGGATACCCCGTTGGGTTATCACCAACGTCACGCATTACGCCATTAGTTAGAGTGCCAGATAAGCCGAACCCTTTGTGAACTGTCGTATTAATTTCGCCCCAATATGCACCGATACAATCGGGGAAATCTAAATCCTCAACCACAGCAATTGCTGGCATGGGCGCTGCAGCCATATATTTGTAGTACTTCATCCGGCGTTTCTTGATAACTTCCGGTGTTTCAGACGGAGGATGCAGAGCAGAAATTTTTGCGGTTCTTGCATATCCCACGATGGCAGGTTCGTCAGGTGAGCTGCAAATCACTGTACCACGTGTGAAAGCATTGAAGCCTCTTTTGCCTTGAGCGACCTCAATTCCATTGCAGACAGTAGGTGTGTCGACAGATTGTAATACTTTTAAGAGTGATGGTGTCATTGAAGTATTTATTTCACCAACCCCGCGCCCTCGGACAGGCTTGTTAGTTTTGCATAAGCAATATCGGGATCAACCGCACCAAACCCAGCAAATGTACCAAAGCCACAATCAGAGCCACCAATCACGCGATCACGCCCAACAATCCCAGAAAATCGTTCTATCCGTTGGGCTATCAATTCTGGGTGTTCAACAAAATTTGTCGTGGTATCAACAACTCCAGGCATTAGAATTTTATTATCAGGAATTTCCGACTTACGGTCACGGAAGACTGTCCATTCGTGAGCATGACGCGGGTTTGAAGTCTCAAACAGCAGGTACTGGGCTTTGGTCGACATAAGTGTGGAGAAAACTTTATCCATTGGGATGTCGCAGCAATGAGGTCCCTCATAGTTTCCCCAGCAGATGTGGATACGCACTTTATCTTCTGGCACATTTTGCAAGGCGTGGTTCAGCGCCTCAACATGGGAGGCTGCAACTTTGAGAAATTCGTCATCAGTCAGTTCTTGAAACAGCATATGCCGCGACAAAGCGAGGTCAGGGCAATCTAATTGTAGATCTAAGCCAGAGGCCACAATCGTCTCGTATTCCTCGCGCATCGCATCTGCGAGCGCGGCAAGGTACGCGTCGCGCGTCTTGTAGTGATCATTTTGCAAGAAAAGGGATATAACGCCAGGTGAGGCAGCGTTCATGAAGCCCCGCTCCACACTATGTTTAGCCATTGCAACCTTTAGGTTATTAATATCCTTTTGCAGTTCACCTTGACCCTTAGACTTGACCTCGCCAGTACACATGGGGCGAGCATATTGTGGCGTGCCACCGTCGTCAGCTAGCCGCTTTAAAAATCCCGGAAACATCTTAAGGTCAGCAGGCGCATTGCGAGGACTATCACCTGAGAAACCGGAGTACCGGTCTTTGACATATGTTGCGTATGAGATTTTTGACGTCTCACCATCGCTAACAATATCAATTCCAGCTTTGACTTGCTTAGCCACTGTCTCGCCCACCGCCACAGTCATTGCAGTATCAAATTCTACTTGATCAAACGGTTGTTCATTTTCGCGCGCAAAAATAAAATCTACAACTTTTTGTGTACGTGGAAGGCTACCAACATGAGAGGTAAGAATTTTGTTCATTATTTCTCTTTCAAAAAATTAGTTAAATAAGATTACTATACACCCGTCCAAGTTGGGCCCGCTGGGTCATCATTCGAAATAATACGGTAAAGACTAGATTCACCAGTCATTGAAGGCTGTAATTTATGTGTAAAACCTGCAGAAAGCAGGCACGTATCACCAGGGTTTAAAGTCACAGACCCTCCAGCCCATGACAGTTTCCAGTGGCCACGCATCGGCATCAGCACAACAGAATGGTCAATCAAGATAGAAACATCTTTCAAAGATCCTCGAGTGATAAACTCGACATCAAATCCAGGTTTATCGGGCAGTATAGCATCAGAGCCAATAACCTTTGCGGCTGATTTTCCAGCGAGCCCCATCAAGTCAAGATAACGCGCAACATGGCGTGGGATAACATCCAAGGCTACAGGCTCTGGTATACTGCGCAATTCAGCGTCACTCATAACTTGCATCGGTATAACACCATTAGGCAGCTGTGTACCTTTTTTGGTGTCGTAAAGCTTACCGTTATCGCCCAATATCAACCCATGCTCAGCAGCATCTTGGATGACCTGAGGGGCCCATGTTACGCCGCCACCGGCATCGTCACCACCAAGAACAGCCATTATCATTCCGTAGTCAGTCCCAATATTTTCAAAACCCCTAAAAATGCCGGTTGGAATATTGATGATGTCACCTTCCTCTAAAACAACCTCACCCGCATCACCCCAACGCCCCCAAAAAAATCGCCAGCGCCCCTTAAGAACAAAGAAAACTTCGGCAGTCGTATGACTGTGTAAAGAATTGCGGCATTTAGGCGGCTGGCCTGCTGCCCCAATGTTAAAGCCCGGTGTGTCTTGGATGTGGACATGCTGATCTGCACTCTCACTGACACCACCACCGATGATCGTGAAGTTTTCCTTTTGGTCACTGCCCGGCGTGTGTGCGTCAATAAACGCTGTCTTACAGGGGATCAAATCGCCGTAGCGTACAATTCGCGCTTCCATTTCTGCTGGTGTCATGTGCTTAACCTGTCTTCATTGCGATCTGCTTCCAGATCGAAGTTTCATCATACAATGTATACTCACGGCGGATACCCCAAGGACCAAATTCGACATGGCTTGCTCCCATAACATGGACCTCAGCGCCCGAAGGCTTGCCAAAGGCACCCCAGCCATCGTGTTTACCTGTTAGGCTCCAACGGATCGCAGCTCGTGGCGACATCATTGGGTCTTCCCGTCCTATTTGGTGCTCTATAGTAAACGTTGATGAGGGAAATGCAGCGCGTAGTTTTACCCAAAAATCATCAACACCGTCAGTTGATATTAATTCCACACCACCAGGGTAAAACCCTGTAATTGCGCGATCATACTTGGCTGGGATTACGCTTAAGTCCGCACTCATGATCCGTTTCAAAATATCAGCATATTTTGCGCCCCACTCATTATCATTACCGCGTCCTGTGTAAGGGCCAACTTTATCGATCGATGGATGAAAAGGCTGCACGCACTTGCCTAGACCGCCCTCACGTTCGATCAAATCAACTGCGTATTCCTTTGGGTCCCAACCCAACTGACGCACTACGGCTCCTTGATCCCGGATCAGCCATTCATCATTAATTTGATTATTTATCGCGTGGCAATCCGCAATAACGCGGTAGCGCAGTTTGGCACCTGTAGGCTTACCATAAATCCCATCGCCCAAATGTGTTGCAGTAGTCAAAATACGGTGCGAAGACAGCATACCCTCTTCTGGCGTTCCCGACCAAATTACATCCTCACCTAAGAGGCGCCGATCAGGAAACTCGGCAAGGGTTGCCATCGTAGCGCCAATAACGCCTGCATTTCCAAATACAATTGAGCCGGGGGAACGCACGGGAATGTCTTCAGAATAATAATGGTTCAGCGTGGACAGTCCACGGTTCTCCCAAATCTCTTTAGTGATACCTAATATATAGTCAGGAAAATCCGTAAACTTGTCTGAAAAACCTTTCATGGGGCCCATCCTTCTGGAATTTTGGCAGAGCTACGAATAATCAACGGGCTATCAATTTTAATGTGCCGTGGCGCAGATGCAGGGTTTGTAATTTTTTCGATCATCAAGGCAACTGTTTCTTTCACCATCACATCGGCACATTGGCGCATGGTTGTAAGATCATAAGCTGCCCATGATGCTGGTGGTACATCGTCATAGCCAACAACACTGACATCATTGGGGACGTGTAAACCCAATTCACCACGCAGCACATCCATAACGGCAAATGCCATATGATCTGTAGCGACAAATACTGCGTCTGGATGATTAGGTTGGCCGAACATTTGACGTGTAGCTTTTTTTGCGCCTTCCACTGTGAATTGACCAAGGGCATGTGCGGCTAGAGTTTCGCCGGCTTCTGCTAAGGCACTGCGGAACCCAGCCTCTCTTTCGCGCTGAGTTGACGCACCTTCCCATCCACCAATATATCCAATGCGCTTATGGCTGGCTGCTAAAAAAAACTCAGCTACAGACTTACCACCAGAAAAATTATTTGAGGTAACCGCAGAATGGTTAGTCACGTCCAGAGATCGGTTAAACAAGACAACGGGAACTCCTGCCGCTTCACAGCGCACGGTCAAGTCGGTAGAAAGCCCAACACTGGCAGTGATGATGCCTTCAACTTGGTAATCAAGCAATTCATCAATGACTTGATCCGTTGATTTTGTATCGTTTGATGCCATGAAAACAAGAACGTGGTATCCCTCGGACTGCAAAGAATTTGAAAGTTTTTCCAGGGCCAGTGGATAAAAATAATTGTCTAAATACGCAACAATTAGACCAATGATACGGCTTTTTCCTGTGATCAAAGACCGAGCTAACACGTTTGGACGATAGCCAAGCTTTATTGCAGCCTCGCGTACTTTGAGCGCAGTTTTAGAACTTGCTGAAGCTCCTGGCGTAAAGACACGGCTAACAGCTGATTGGCTAACACCCGCAAGTTTTGCGACTTGGAGGGAGGTAATACGCTCAACCAGCGGTCCACCCTCCGTCCACAATCATATGCGTGCCCGTGACCATTGACGATGCACTAGACGCTAGATAAAGCGCCGCACCCATAATATCTTCAACCTCACCCACACGGCCAAGTTTGATTTTCTC
>JAVLEV010000082.1:0-8952 GCA_031920365.1 Planktomarina sp.
CAAGTAGCCCAGTCTCATCAATATGAGCAATCGAGCCACCACCTGCACCAATTGTTGACATTTCAATCATCGGTGTACGGATGACCATTCCAAAGTCGATACTAGCCTGCGCTGTCAATATATTCTGACCACCAGCCACCAGCGAAACATCAAAAGACGTTCCACCCATATCGCAAGTAATCACATTTAAAAATCCAGCTGCGTCGGCAATTTGCCGCGCCGCCACTACGCCAGCTGCAGGCCCAGAAAGGGCAGTTCGAACTGGCAATGCCTTTGCCGCATCAACTGACATAATGCCACCATTAGACTGCACAATTAGAATTTCAGCATCAGCATTTTCTTTAGCGATGCGATCCTCTAAGCGCGCTAGATAATTTGCTACTACAGGCTGAAGATAAGCATTCAAGCTGGCGGTAGAACAACGTTCAAACTCTCTAATTTCAGGCAAAATTTCCGTCGCAACGCTGACATAATTATTAGGCCAAACTTGCCGCAAAATTTTTGCAGCTTTTGTTTCATTGTCTTTATTTGCGTAACCATTGATAAAAAAGAGGCACACGGACTCGCATCCTTGTTCAATCAAATCTTTTGCTGCCGCCTCAATGGAAGCTGCATTAATTTCTTTGGCAACAGTGCCATCAGCTAAAGTACGCTCAGGTACCTCAAGCCGGCATTTGCGTTCAATTACAGGCGTGAATTGGCCCCACAATCCCCAAGTTGTAGGGCGATCGCGGCGGCGCATTTCAAGCACATCACGAAAACCTTCCGTAGTAATGATCCCAGCCTTTGCACCCTTGCGTTCAAGCAGAGCGTTGGTTGCCACAGTGGTGCCATGGATGATCGTAGAAACTGAACTCAGGTCGTGATTGGTTACCGCCATAATACCACTTAAAAATCCGCTAGATTGATCACCTTTAGTGGATGGCACTTTTTCAACATGAACTTCACCTGATATTTCATCAAGCGATAGGATATCAGTGAATGTGCCTCCAACATCTACACCAATTACTATTGATTTTTTCATTTATTTTCCCCTGAGACATACCCTTGGGCAATATCATTATCTATCAGATGTTGAGGCCGGTCTGCAGATTTCCCGTAGCCACCACCGCCAGGGGTTTCAAGCCTAACTCTTTGGCCTTTGCGAAGCTTAATACCGGTAACCTTTGAGATTAATGGTGGTGTTTTCTTGCTATTAACAGCATCGTCATCGTCACTATCATAATAAAATTTATTCATCGCTCCAGCGCCGCCATCAACAACCCCCGGCGGTGGAAATTTACCCCGTTCACCAAACAAGAAAGCAGTTGCACTTTCTTCAAGCAATTCAATCTCATAAATAGCACCTAAGCCGCCACGATGCTTTCCAGAACCTCCAGAATTAGGTCTGAGCGCCCACTGGGTAAAAGCAACAGGATAAGCTGCTTCAAGAATTTCTAGAGGGGGGATCGTCGCCGTTGAAATAGGGGCATTGCCGTGATTAAGGCCATCACCTTCAGGGTGGCCGCCATGGCCACCGCCAAAGAACGAAAACATCACCCAGCGACTACCATTTTGACGATGGCCAGCAATTGAAAGCGCGTTTATCGTACCGTATGCACAGCCATTTACCCTCTCAGGTGCAATATGCTCAAAAGCTTGAAACAGCACATCAATCAATCTAAGAATAGTTTCGGTGTAACCACCTACAGGCTTTGGAGCCCTTACGCTTAAGAAGCTATCTTCAGGAATTACAAATTCAACAGGCTGCAAAACTCCAGCATTTGCTGGTACATCTGTGAAAATATGTTTAAGCGCGACATAGGTAGCAGCGATAGTGGTTGACCGCGAAATGTTAACTGGACCAGCGCAAGCAAGGCTCGAGCGACTAAAATCTATAATAAGCTTTTCATCTTTAATGGTCATGTCAACGGCAAGCTTTAAAGCAACGTCGTTAACACCATCATTATCAAGAAAATCTTCGACCGAAATTGTCCCATTTGGTAACGCAGATAAGTGGTCACGCATCATGCGTTCTGCACGCATTTTTAAAAGGCTAAGGGCTTTTTTGATATTATCCTCGCCGTACTGGTCAAGCAGGTCGTTAAGCCTCTGATTGCCCAAGTCTAGGGCGTTTATTTGCCCGTTCATATCACCATAGAGTGAGTTCGGCAGCCGGGAGTTTGAGGACAGGATGTCAACGATATCAGTGTTCAAGATACCCGCCGAGAAGAGCTTTACTGGTGGGATCAGCATCCCTTCTTGAAAACATTCAGTGGCTTCTGGGTTGTAATTTCCTGGTACATTACCACCAACATCATGCCAGTGACCAACAGAGGCAATATAACAAAAAACTTTCCCATTTCGGTAAATCGGCTTTACTAATCGGAAGTCAGATAAGTGTGTGCCACCATCATAAGGATCATTAAAAATATAGACATCACCATCTTGAAGGCCACCATCACGGGCAACTTTATCGATAACTGCTTTCACAGCAAACGCCATCACACCAACAAAAATCGGCAAGCCTGACTTGCCCTGAACAAGAGTTTCGCCTGTAGTCGCATCGTAAATTCCATGACTGGCGTCATGCGCTTCGGCAATTATAGGGTTGAATGCAGAACGAAACAATGTTGCGTCCATTTCATCTGCTATCTGTTCAAGTCTACCCTTCAAGATAGCAAGGGTGACGGGGTCCATTTTAATTTCACGCATGGTATGACTATTTTTTTCCTTTGTTTTCATATTTAGCACCGTGTTCAATCAATTCTTTTGTGCCAATCAAATTATTTAAACTATCAAAATTATGCATTTTATTTGAGAACGCATCGTTACTACCATTTGCCAGTAGGCCAGTATAATAGGCTTGCATGTGATAAGAGATTGCCCGCACAGCTCCGCCGGGGAAGATGGCTATCTTATATCCCAATTCAGCTAAGGCATTAGCGTCCGAAATAGGAGTTTTGCCACCTTCGACCATATTTGCAAGCAAGGGAATTTTATGGGCAAATTCAGCACAGATTTTCTGCATTTCGTTCAGAGATTGTGGTGCCTCAACGAAAAGTATGTCTGCCCCAGCATCTTTGTATGCACCAGCACGGTCAATAGCCTCGGCAAAACCTTCAACCGCACGCGCATCAGTCCGGGCAATAATTAAGGTATCTTCATTAGCCCTCGCGTCGAGTGCGGCATAAATTTTACCCACCATTTCGTTGATGCTTATCAGTTTTTTACCATCCAGATGGCCACATCTTTTTGGGAATGACTGATCTTCAAGCTGGATTGCATGAGCACCAGATCTCTCAAAGCTTCGAACAGTACGCTGGACGTTAAGGGCATTACCAAACCCAGTGTCACCATCAACAATAATGGGCGTAGCAATGCGATCAGTGATAGCGGCAATAGTATCATTTACTTCAGAAACGCTGACAAGGCCGATATCAGAAGTACCAAACCTAGTATAGGCGAGGCTAGCACCAGACAAGTAGACTGCCTTTGCCCCAGATTGACTGGCTATGAGGCCAGATAGCGCATCATAAATCCCTGGAGCTAGCAGCAATTCATCTTCTGAAATTAAGTCTCGCAAGCTCATATTGGCGAACCTTCAAGTCGAAAGCGTTTTTCAAGGTGAGGAACCAATCCACCGTCTAATATTAACTCTTTCAGAAAATCCGGGAATGGGATCAAGCTAATCGAGGTTGAATCGTCTAATATTCGCAATTCTGCAGTATCAAAATCAAATCTTACGTTAGACCCATCAGCTAAAGCCGGCATGTCCATGAGCCCCACATCTATGGTAAAAACAGGCAAACCAAGATTAATTGCATTACGGTAGAAAATCCCTGCAAAACTTGGTGCTATCACCGCTGCTATACCCAAATATTTTAATACTTCGGCTGCTTGTTCTCGTGATGATCCTACCCCCATATTAGAGTTGGCTAAGATTACGTCCCCCGTAGCTACAGAACTAGAAAAGTTAGGGCGCACAGCTTCTAGGCAATGCAATGCAAGCTCAGGCAGCGGCGATTTCATATAGTATCCAGGAGCCAAAACATCAGTGTCAATGGTGCCTTCAAGCCTCCAAAGTCGCGGCATATATTACTCCCCCATCACAAGTCTAGGGTCAGTAAGCTTACCCGTGACAGCAGACGCAGCAACGGTATAAGGTGATGCAAGGTAAACTGATGAGGTCTGTGCACCCATGCGACCTTTGAAGTTGCGTGCAGTAGAAGAAATACAAACTTGGTTTTCACCTAAGCGATCTTCGCCGTAGCCTGCGCAAATACCACATGAATTCGATAGGAACTCAGCTCCCGCATCTTGGAGGACCTGCATAATGCCATCTTCTTTAGCGCGATTTTGGTCAAGCAAGCTCGCTGGTGCAACTTTAAGTGTTACACCCTCAGCGATGTGCTTGCCTTTTAACACTTTAGCTGCAGCAACAAGGTCGATATATTTTGCCCCTGTGCAGGCACCAATATAAGCAACATCAAAGCGTATATTGCGAAATTCACTGGCATCATCAGCGTTTGCCGGTGAATGTGGCGCAGCTATTTGTGGCGATAAGTTCGCTGCGTCAAAATACATAATATTACTTGGCTCTTCAGCAGTCTCAATTTGAAAGTCACGCCAATTTTCGGGTACTTTTCCACCTGCAGCTTCAACATATTCGATAGTGGTTTCATCAGGAGCGATTAGCCCCACCTGTGCCCCAAGTTCGGCCGCCATATTTGATAAGGTCATTCTCTCTTGCATTGGTAAACTTCGTATTGTTTCACCAGCATATTGAATAGCTTGGTAACGGCCTCCACCCATCCCAATTTTTCCGCACATTGCCAGCATCATATCTTTTGCTGTGACGAATTCAGGTAATTGATTTTTCCATGACATTAAAATCGTTTCTGGAGTTTGGATCCAAATGGATCCCGTGGCCAGTACGCCAGCCATCTCAGTTGCGCCAATTCCAAACATATAAGCTCCAAAGGCACCACCAGTTGGCGAATGACTGTCGCCGCCAACGCAGAAAATACCCGGGGTCAGATGGCCGCGCTCTGGCAAGACGATATGACATATTCCTTGCTCATCATAAAAATTTTCAATCGATTGCTCTTTTACCCATTTTTTGGTCAGAGCCTGAATGGCGCGAGTTTCATCACTATCGGCGGGTACATAGTGGTCAGTGACTACAACAATTTTATTTTTATCCCACACCTTGCGGTTCAGCCTTTCTAGGATTGGTTTTACCCGACGCGGCCCACCAGAATCATGGATCATGGCAAGATCAACATCGCAAATAACAATGTCACCAGCCTTGAGTTTTGGTTGACCGGAAGCCGCAGAAAGAAGCTTTTTAGCTAATGTAATCATAGTAAAAACTGTACCATAAAAATGCTGTAATACTATAAAAAATTTTGATTTAATATATAACTAATATTACAACTATGTATTAATAATTGAAAGATTATCTTTGATGACTTGAGGAGGAAAAATGCCCCTAATTGAATGTACTTTAATTGAAGGATATAGTTCTGACACACGCCGTTTAGTGTCAGAGCGTATTACTGATGCTGCTTGTTCTGTTATTGGCGCATCCCCTGAATTTGTGATTGTCACTGTCAAGGAAGTGGCTCAGGAAAATTACATGCGGGGCCGAAGCCAAAAAACACCGGCGCCAGCCCCAATCCAGCCAGACGAGATTGTTAAGCAGTTTCTATCCTTAATGCAAAACCGTAAGCTCGATGAGGCCCAGAAATGGCTTGCTGACGGGGCTGAGATGATATTCCCAGGCGGCAAACGTTTTACTGCCCTCACAGAAATCGTGACATGGGCAAAAACCCGCTATCAGTCAGTGTTAAAGACGTTTGAAAGGGTTGAAACCTCCTTCGATGGCCAAGATGCTACAGTATATTGTCATGGAACCTTGCAAGGTATTTGGCTGGATGGATCAAAGTTTGATGGTATTCGCTTCATTGATAGGTTTTCAATAAGTGGAGGCAAAATTACTAATCAACAAGTCTGGAATGATTTGGCTGAAGCACGAGGGTTAAGGCGATGAAAAGTGGCAAACTCAGATCAATGGTAGTTAGCTATTTTCATGGTGTTGACCATGAAGATCTACCATTATTGCTTAGCACACTCAGTCCGCACTGCGTGTTTTCTATTGAAACTCATAACATAAAACTTATTGGTCATGAGGCTATTACTGGGATGTTTCATCGCCTTTGGTCAAACCATAAATGGGTTCGCCATGACCAATTCTCATTTGTTGAAAATGTAGAAAGTGACGCTGTAGCTGTCCGCTTCAGAGTTACTAATCAGCTGCATGATGGCCAGCTTGTTCATAAATCAAACTGCAACTTTTTTACCAGCGAAGGTGGTAAATTTAACGAGGTTCGGGTTTATATGGCTGGCGAAAATACGTTGGACCATGCCAATCCGACTTAATGGTTAAATTTGCTAGCTGCCGTCATCATTGCATGAAGCATCTTGTCTCGGGGCGCTGGCGACTTTGGGTAAGCATGTCTGCTGTGGCTAAGCTCTAATCCAAGAAGTGCTTCAACCAGTTTATAGGTAAGGGGGCCAGGGTTGATCACGGGTACATCCAGCGCACTGGCGAGGTAGGCATGGGCTTGGTGCATGGTGGTTGAGCCCAACAAGATAACATCTGCGCCGTCCTCATCAATAGCTTGCCGGGCAGCAGCTTCTAATAGAGGAAAAATATCATCTTCTTTTCCACCAAGTAGTGCTTGATTATCAGGGGCAACGTTAATGGAACGGACTGAGGCTAAGTTTGCATGGATCCCCAAGTCATTCACTGTTTTCTCATAAAGATGTTGCCATTTTTTCCACATCGTTACTATTGAAAATCGGTGGCCAAGCATCATCGCCGTCAACATAGAGGCGCGGCCGGGACCAACAACAGGAATAGAAAGCGAAGACCGCAAAGCGGCGACCCCTGAATCACTCATTGTATCGATACACACAGCGTCAAACCCATCTACTTCTGCGGTTATGCCAACTTCGAGAATGGCAATATCCGCAAGTACCATGTCAGCTTCAGAGACATAGTTTTTTGGCGCTGCTTTGACTGGACGGAATGTGAATTCCATTTCATCAGAAAGTTGAACAGATTTAAGTTGTTGTTTGCGCATGGCCAGATTTTGGTCGGACATGGGAAATGGGACAATAACTAAAATTTGCTTCATATTCTCTACCGTCTGTGTAAACTTCGTCTAATTTCACTACTCTCAGGACTCCACTAATGATCACACTTGTCAATAGAAGCCTCTTTATAACGGGCGCTGGCACAGGAATTGGCCTTGCGACGGCTCAACTCGCCCATAGCCTTGGCGCAATGGTATCTGGCACTGTCTTTAGCGACGATCAGATCAAAAATTTAGGTGGCATAATCCCAACAGAACGTTGTTTTATTATGGATGTTACTGATGCATTCGCCTTGGAAAGTGCAGTGTCTCAAGCGGCCTCTGCATGCGGTGGTATTGATTGTGTAATGGCGTCGGCTGGCATCATCAAGCTATTGACTAGCGAAGACACCAACCCAGATGATTGGGCGCGGATCCTTGATGTTAATTTAACTGCCAGTTTTAACCTTGCAAGATTTACTATTCCATATTTACGGAAACGTACGCCAGGGTCAATCGTGATGGTCTCGAGCCAGATAGGGTTAGTTGGCCATCGTAATGCGGCGGCGTATGCAGCATCTAAATCAGCTATTAATGGTTTGGCGCGCTCAATGGCACTTGAACTTGCAGGCGTAAACATTCGGGTTAATGCCATTGCCCCAGGCCCAATCGCAACTGACATGACTGCTGAGACCCGGGCTAATAAGGACAGGTCTAATGCTTTACTAAAGGGAATTCCTCTTGGGCGGTTCGGTAAGGCAAAAGAGATTGCCAACCTTGCTGCATTCTTAATTTCGGATGCATCTTCATTCATGACTGGGCAAGTAATCGTAGCTGATGGTGGGTTTACAGCACAATAATCATAAGCCCAAATATGATTTTTTTAAATTGCTATTTTCTTTCAACTCATCTGCACGACCTGACAAACTGACAGTGCCTCCTTCAAGGACATAGGCGCGGTCTGCAATGGCAAGTGATTGAATTACATTCTGTTCAACTAGAATAATGGACAAGCCGTTATCGTTGATTTTCTTAATCAAAGTAAACATTTGCTCCACTAGCAGAGGTGAAAGGCCTAATGAAGGCTCATCAAGCAGAAGGATGCGCGGATCGCTCATCAAGCCTCGACCGATGGCAACCATTTGCTGCTCGCCACCTGAAAGTGTTCCCGCCGTTTGGCTAATACGTTCTTTGAGCTTAGGAAAAATTTCCATTACCCGCTCAAGATTAGTTGCGCGGTTAAGCTTACCACGGCGGTAACTGCCCAACTCAAGGTTCTCCTTTACTGATAGGTTTGGAAATAGCTTGCGTCCTTCAGGGACATGGATCAGCCCCATTTCGACAATCTCAACTGGGTCACGGCCTGAGATAAGCACATCGTCAAAATAAATCTCACCCGACGTTGGCTTAATAAGTCCAGATAATGTGTTATTGAGCGTTGTTTTACCAACCCCATTACTGCCCAAAACAGCAACAATTTCGCCATTGCCAATTTCTATTGTCACATCACGTAGTACTTTAACTAAGTCATAGCCAGCATGTAATCCATTGACCTTGATCATGACTTACCTCCGTTCGACATCATCTTAGCTGCACCATGCCCAAGATAAGCTTCGATGACTACGGGATCCGAGGCCACAGACTTAGGCGTACCTTGGGCAATCAATTTGCCGTCGTTCAAAACGTAAGTTCTGTCCGAAAGGTTCACCACAGCCTTCATTACGTGCTCGATTAGAAAAATGGTAACACCATTGTCACGGATGCCCTTGATCACTTCCACAATCTCATCAATTTCGGTTGGGTTTAGGCCAGCCATGACTTCATCAAGCAA
>JAVLEV010000083.1:0-8877 GCA_031920365.1 Planktomarina sp.
CCAGAGCAATGATAGCCTCAATGCCGTGGTCACCGGCTTTTGCCACGTCATGTTTTGAAATATCAGTTGGTTCTCTGGGATCTTTCAGGACGCTTACATCCATTGTTAATGTGGCACCGCCTTGGTCCAGAATTACGTCTTGAATAAAGCGCAACTCATCGTTTTTAGTGTCAAATGTGCCAACTATCAAAATTGTTTTATTCATTTTATAGTCCTACTATGATCAAATGATATTCCAAAAACTAGCTATATTTCCAAGATTAGTGTCTGCTTCCTATATATAAAAGAGTACAATAACCTATAATCTATTAGCAAACCGCGGTGAATGTCGTTTCCAAAGCGGAGATCACGGTATTCACTTCAGTTTCAGAAATAACTGAGGGTGTTGACAGAATGACGTTCGGGCCGGAGATACGGATCATCACGCTATTTTCATAAGGTTTTTGATAAATTGCGTCTACAGTTGCCTTAACTGGTTTAGCTTTGGTTTATAATTTGAGGTTAATTCAAGTGCAGACATCAAGCCATATACGCCATGGACATCACCAATTATTTCATGTTTCGCAACAAGGTGTTTTAGGCCTTTAAATATTTGTGCTCCGCGTGCCACTGTATTTTCTGTTACATTTAAACGCTTAGTTTAGGCTATACAGGCAAGAGCAGCAGCTGCGCCTATGGGTGGCCAGATTAGATATAGCCTGACCCAATAACACCCGTACCGATTGTATCCTTTTCAAAAACCTCTGCAACCTTGCCATTCAGCATTACAGCGCCTTGATGGCAAAAATGTAGATATCATTCGTGATTTTTACTTACATTTTATCTAGCATTATAAATTTATTTATCAGTTAAGCGCTAGAAAGGGGCGTTATAGCTAAAACTTATATGTTTAATTCGGATTAGCCGATCACTTGACCGGATGCTTTACTGGTCTGCCAACATAAATTGACGACGTTACCGCATAAAATGTTTGAGTTAAAATATTACGGATATTTTTGATCAAGTTGTGGCATCTGGAGTGGGCGCTCGCACAAATAAAGTAACTTCAGAAGTTTGGTTTAAGTAGTCTTTCACCTATACTGATTTTTTAGTACAGGTTTTGGGTATCATGATCTATTTAAGTGGTAGATCGAGTTTTTCAAAATCGCTCGAATTATGGCGCTCTTCTAGCTTTTGCAATTCTGGTCCGTGTGTTCGATTGACCATGCGTCCTCTTTGGAAGGCAGGGCGAGCATAAAGCTCATCCGCCCAGCGGGTTACGTTCTTATAGCTTGAGACGTCAAGGAATTCGGCGGCATTATATAATAAGCCCTTCACTAAGGCTCCATACCAGGGGGCAGTTGCAATATCTGCAATCGAGTAGTGATCCCCCGCCAGATACTGACGTTCTGCAAGGTTACGATCTAAAACATCAAGCTGGCGCTTTGCCTCCATTGAAAAGCGGTTAATTGAATACTCAAACTTTTCTGGTGCATAGGCGTAGAAATGGCCAAAACCTCCACCCAAATATGGTGCTGAGCCCTGCAGCCAGAATAGCCAATTTAGCGTTTCGGTGCGCTCCTTGATTTCAGTTGGTAAAAAGGCATCAAATTTTTCAGCAAGGTATAGTAGAATCGCCCCACTTTCGAAAACATTAACTCCTGATTGTGTGTCTAAAAGAGCTGGAATTTTAGAATTTGGGTTTAAATTTACAAAGCCACTAGAAAATTGTGGGCCATCACCAATCCTGATCATCCATGCGTCATATTCAGCGCCAGAGTGCCCCAAGGCCAGGAGCTCCTCGAGCATTACAGTGACTTTTACTCCGTTCGGCGTACCCTGAGAGTAAAGCTGCAATGGATGTTGCCCAATTGGGAGTTCTTTTTTGTAGGTAGCACCTGCAATAGGTCGATTTATGTTGGCGAACTGGCCACCATTATCAGAGTCCCATGTCCAAACTTTAGGGGGGATATAAGGCATTGGCTTCTCCATAGATTTACAAACATATAATTAAATTTTGGGCCCAGGATTACAATAACTGAATATCACTGCTCTATAGTAAGAATTTTAAATTAAAGTTATTTGCCTGAAGTTTAAAAAACTGCATTACTGGTAACCATAAGAACAAGATTCTAAAAACCAGGCCTCTTTTATTCGCCGCTGACAGAGGGCTTATTTTAGCCAATGATAGAATTTAGTATCGCAGAGGGGCGCATAATTGCCTCAGTTTTTGAGGTATCACAGTAAAAATAACCACCAGTATCAGCTGGTTTACCTTGAAGTTTATGCAATTCAGTTAAAATTAGACTTTTATTTTCTACTAACGCTTTGGCGATAGGTTTAAAATGTGCAGCAATATCTAAATCTGCAGTTTGTGCTGCAAGTGCCTGTGCCCAGTAGAGTGCAAAAAAGAAATGGCTATCGCGATTATCAGGCTGACCCACTTTGCGACCGGGTGACTTTTTATGATCCAAAATACCCTGTGTGGCTAAGTCTACTGCATCACCTAAAACTTTAGCTTTTGAATTACCCTTCACTTGAGACAGATACTTTAGGCTTTCGCCCAGTGCACAAAACTCACCAAGAGAATCCCAGCGCAGATGGTTTTCCTCCACCAGCTGTTGGACGTGTTTTGGAGCTGATCCACCTGCGCCAGTCTCAAACATACCGCCACCTTGCATTAATTTTACAATCGACAGCATTTTCGCTGATGTACCAAGCTCAAGAATTGGAAACAAATCTGTTAGGTAATCACGCAATACATTGCCTGTAACAGCAATTGTCATCTCACCGGCACGGATAGTTTCAAAGCTTAGGCGTGTGGCCTCACGTGGAGCTAAAATTTTAAACTTATCAGCCGCACCAGAAGCTATCAGTATAGGCCTTACGTATTTGATTAATTCGGCATCATGTGGGCGGTTTTGGTCTAGCCAGAATATAGCTTGGCATCCTTCAAGGGCCTGCCTATCAACGGCCAACTTAACCCAGTCTTCAATTGGAGCTTGTCGTGTGGAGGCGGAACGCCATATATCACCTTGCTCAACGTTATGCTCATGTAATACGTCGCCATTGGCCAGAACGATACGAACTATGCCGCTTGTGGGTACCTCAAATGTAGTAGGGTGTGAGCCATACTCTTCCGCTTTTTGTGCCATTAAGCCAACGTTTTGTACTGTGCCTGATGTTGTTGGATCTAGCGCACCAGTTTCTTTGAAATACCTAATAGTTTCGTCGTAAACGGATGCGTAGGAGCTGTCTGGGATAACGCAGTTTGTGTCTGAAAGTTTATTATTGGGCCCCCAACCCTTACCACCAGCTCGGATTAAAGCAGGTAGAGACGCGTCAATAATCACATCAGAAGGTACATGCAGATTGGTTATACCTTTATCAGAATTCACCATATAAAGTGGCGGGTTTGTATCTATAGCGGTATTTACAGCCGCCATAATTTCATTGGCTTTGGGGGAACTTGCAATAGATTCAAGTACTGATCCCATGCCTGAATTCGGATTGGCGCCAACGTCAGCTAGATCTTTCGCATATTGAGAAAATACCGGTGCCAGATATGCTTTTACTGCATGTCCGAAGATAATTGGATCAGAGACCTTCATCATCGTGGCTTTTAAGTGGATCGAAAACAAGACATCATTATTTTTAGTACTGGCATATTGTTGGGTCAGAAAAGCACTGAGTGCTTTGGCCGACATAAATGTCGCGTCAACTACTGTTCCTGAGTGATACTGAATACCAGTTCCAAGGATCGTGACAGAGCCATCCTTGGCGACTATTTCAATTCGTGCTTTTCCAGCCTGATCTGCACGCAGGGTTGAGGATTTTTCATTACTGAAAAAATCGTTGCTAGACATGGTTGAGACGTACGTTTTGCTATCAGTTGCCCAAACACCCATCGAATGTGGATTGGCCATGGCATAGTTCTTAACCGGGGTTGCAGCGCGACGATCCGAATTACCCTCGCGCAATATAGGATTAACTGCAGAGCCTTTGAGTGCATCGAAGCGGGTCCGAATGGTCTTTTCATCATCGGTGATGGGAGTTTCAGGATAATTTGGTAGATTAAAACCATTTGCCTTGAGTTCGGTAAGGGCCGCGACAAGTTGCGGTACAGAGGCAGAGATGTTGGGTAGCTTGATTACATTTGCATCTGCGGTTTTTACCAACTCACCCAAAAACGCTAGATCATCAGCCTGACGTTGATCCTCGGTAAGATTTTCAGGGAAGGCGGCAATGATGCGTCCTGCAAGAGAAATATCACGGGTGCCAACGGTCACATTCGCGGCCGCGGTAAAGGATTGTACAATGGGAAGCAGGGAGGCTGAGGCTAGTTGTGGGGCTTCATCAACTTTGGTGAAAATAATATCTGGATTGATGTTATCGTGCATTGCGCAATGGTCCTTTAAAAGTCTCACCCCTCATATCTAATATGGGCGGGTAGGTCCATAAGGTAGCTTCAAATTTACCCTAAATTTATCGTTACAAAAGGGCTGGCTTAGTATCACTTAGCTGGCTAATTTCTCAAAATGTTTTAAGTTACCAGCGCACGTTTTTGAAACTCAGGTCTGGTCCAAGCTTTGGTAGCTAAGACTTTCTTCAAAACCACTACCGCCTGTTTGATATCGGTGAGATTAAGAAACAGTGGCGTGATGCCAAAACGCATAATGTTGGGGGACCGGAAGTCACCAATTACACCCTCGGCAATTAAGGCCTGTATGCAGGCATAGCCATGCTCGAACTCAAAGGATACATGACTACCCCGTTGACTAGCATCGCGTGGGCTAGCCAGCTTCAACTCAGGACACTGCACTTCAATTTCTTGGATAAAGGCTTCGGATAGCTCAATGGACGCTTTTTGCAGATCTTGCATGTCCACGTGATCCCAGATTTTGAGGGCAGCATCTAAAAGAGAAAAGGCGGCAATCGACGGTGTGCCTACACGCATGCGGTCAATCTTTCCAGGCATAGGCCTAAAATCCAAATCAAAAGCAAAAGGCGCCTCATGACCAAACCAGCCTGATAAGGCGGGTTGGACTGTATCTAGCAACCGTGGTGCTACATAGATGAAGGCTGGAGCGCCTGGGCCTGCATTCAAGTATTTATAGGTACAACCTACCGCAAAATCAGCGTCAGTGCTGGCCACATCTACAGGCAGTGCGCCAATAGAATGTGCTAAATCCCAAACTACGGTGGCCCCAACGCTGTGGGCTTTAGAGATGATGGCCTGCATGTCGTGCTTACGGCCTGTGCGGTAGTCAACTTCAGTGATCATCACAGTTGCGACTTCGTCGGTGATTTGGTCTAAAACATCTTCAGGTGCTGGTGTACGTAAGACATAGCCTGCGTCACGTAGTTTCATGAGTCCCTCGACCATGTATAGATCAGTTGGAAAATTACCACTATCTGATAGAATTATACGGCGGTCAGGTGTTATGGCGAGCGCTGCTGCCACCGCCTGAAATACTTTGATAGAAAGTGTATCACCTACCACGGTTGTGCCTGGCGCTGCTCCGATCAGGTGTCCGACGCGGTCTCCCAACGTATTGGTCTGCATAAACCAGTTTTTGGTGTTCCAACCACTGACTAACTCTGAGCGCCACTCGTCGAGCAAAAAAGAGTTAATCGCTGCCGGTGCGGTTTTTGGCATAGGGCCGAGTGAGTTGCCATTAAGGTAAATCATTCCCGCAGGAATATCGAACATTTCGCGGGTTTTCATAAAATCGGTCATTGGGCTTCACTTTCAAACAATATAAATTTTGGCAACAGTAATTAATATCTTTGGTGTGCCACTATTCAATCGATAGGGCAAACCAGCATAAGTTTCCGCCATAGCCTATGGGCTGGATTGCCCGCCGTGCAAAAACTGCAGTTTTGCAGCCTTTATTTTGAGGTCAAATTCGCTATAGTTGGATGACCGTGCATTGGGAATTTTAATCATCAGCTTAACCTGTTAGATTTCCTAACATTTTGTGTGGAAACTTTGGAATATTTGTCAAGTCCAGACCAGCCCGGGATGTCATAAAGCCGTCAAAGCCCCCTATATAGATAATTTATATATGATAATGTCCTATTAAGGCCCTTAGTACTGGTAGGCTGCACTATGCTTTTCTTGATCGTGGGCCTAAATATTAATTTGTCTGCCATATTTTGTGATGGGTGAAGTTTTAGTTCACGCCAATATTTAGGGTGACTGGAACAATCAAATTAGCATTGCGCCAAGGTTTTGTTGAGTTCAAGGTTCTTTGGCAAAGAATAAATATGCGTTCTGGCATTGTTTCTCATCAAAAATCTACTGGTATAAGTTCGAAAACTATTTTTGGGATACTACCAATTATGGCTATAGTGTAGTTATACTGGAAACCTAAGGAGTAGGGGTATGATTGTTGTTGGTGGAGACAATTTGATCGATTTGATTGAAAGTGTGCGGAATGACGGTTTAGTCTCTTTTACTGGTGCCCGGGGCGGCTCGGGCTATAACACTGCCTGTGCCGTTGCTCGGCAACAGCAATCGGTTGGTTTTATTACGCCGATCTCCATGGATAATTTGGGGCACTTCCTTGCAGATAAAATGATTTCAGATGGAGTGGAGTTACTGAGTCCACGTTCAGAAAAACCTTCGTCTCTGGCGGTTGTGACGTTAATGGATGGCCAGCCTAGCTATCAATTCTACCGCGATGATACAGCTGAACGGCAAGTAGATTTGCCATTTTTACAGAATAATTTTCCAGCCAAGGGTCGAGCGTTTCATCTTACGTCATTGGCAATCATCGACGGTTCAGATGCTGATGCCTGGGCGGATTTTTTTGCTGAACAACATCGTGTTGGCACTGTTACAACTTTGGATCCCAATGTTCGTCCTATGCTGATAGCAGACCGTGAGACCTATCTTAAGCGGCTTTGGCGCTTGATGACCACTACTGATATCCTAAAGTTGAGTGATGAAGACTTGGAATGGATTTTCCCTAATCTT
This sequence comes from Planktomarina sp., assembly GCA_031920365.1. Classification (GTDB taxonomy): domain Bacteria; phylum Pseudomonadota; class Alphaproteobacteria; order Rhodobacterales; family Rhodobacteraceae; genus Planktomarina. The sequence continues at coordinate 6,962 of JAVLEV010000083.1, forward strand.
GATTTTGATACAGCCTGCGTAGCTCTTTTGGGCAAAACTTCAGCTAAATTGAGTATTGTGACTAAAGGGGCCAAGGGCGCCATTTGCTATTGCAATGGCCTCAAGGTTGCTGTGCCAGCATATCCGGTACCAAATTTGGTGGATACAGTTGGGGCAGGTGATACTTTTATGGGTACTGTGCTTAGCTATTTAAATTCGGCGAATCTTTTATCTCAAGCCGTTTTGACAGGTTTAGATTACGCTACCCTGACCGCGCTCCTCACTCGAGCCTCAAAGGCAGCAGCGATCAATTGTGGGCGTGAGGGCTGCCAGCCACCAATAGCCGATGCGTTAAACTAGAACTCGACTGTCACATTTGGCAAGTTTAAGGCTTTAACTAATTCGCGAAGTTCTTGGCGCGCTGCTATATTTGAGATGCTAAGTTGATTGATGCCCACGTCTTTGAGGTCAAGCAGAGTAAGGCCGCGGGGAAACAGCTCGCGGAAAACAACCCGCTCACTGAAGCCTGGTGCTACCCGAAAACCAATGCGCTCGGCTAAATGCCCAATTGCATCGCCCATTTTTTGTTTATTGATCATATTTTGAGCGCCTAAACGGTTGCGCACCACAATCCAATCCATAGGCTTTAATCCTGCGTGAGCTCGAGACTGCCGCGCGCTCCAGACCATCTCGGAATAGACCGACGGTCCTTTGATTGTGGTCCCGTCACTTTCTACTTTAGCTAAGAGATCGAAATCCACAAAGCTGTCATTAAGTGGTGTGATTAGTGTGTTAGCCATTGCGTGGGCCATTTGTGACAGCCGGGTGTGGCTACCAGGGCAATCTATAATAACAAAATCACAGCTTTCTTCCAAAGCCTCTAAGGCAGCAGACAGCCGCTGATCCATCAGATTTTGACCGGGCTCTAGACGATCCTCGCCAACTTCGGGTAACTCAATATACTTTGGAGACAAAAGCGTAATATTTTTTTCATCTGCAAACTGGACCCGGTTGCTTACATATTGGCCAAAGGTCTTTTGCCGTAGGTCTAAATCCAACCCACCTACATGGTGTCCCATTCGAGCCAAAGCTGTTGCCACATGCATGGTTGTCGTCGACTTGCCCGACCCGCCTTTTTCATTTCCCACGACAATAATATGTGCCACTATTTATCTTTCAAATAACATTGCTTGTTAATGCCTCGGCTATAGAGCCTGGCTGGAGCTGAGGGAAGCGAGCTTGACGACAAAATTTAGTCTATAATGAAAAAGACCGGCCTATAAGAACCGGTCTTTTCAAATCTTTAATAAGGTAATGACTTAGAAGCCAAGACCTTCGTATTTCTTTTTGAACTTTGACACACGCCCGCCAGTATCCATTAAACGAGCGCCGCCACCGGTCCACGCTGGGTGTACAGTGGGGTCTATATCTAAGGCCAGTTGATCGCCTTCTGCGCCATAAGTAGAACGCATTTGGATGATGTCGCCATTAGTCATTTTGACATTGATGAAGTGATAGTCCGGATGGGTATCTTTTCTCATGGTCCCGCTCCTTAAGACTTGGGTTTATAGTTGGTTTGCTCAGAGATACGCGCGGATTTACCACGGCGATCACGGAGATAATACAGCTTAGCGCGCCTTACGCGGCCACGGCGTACAACGGTAATGCTGTCGATATTTGTGGAATGTAACGGAAATACACGTTCTACGCCTTCACCAAACGAAATTTTACGAACTGTGAACGAACCAGCTATACCGGTACCGTTGTTACGGGCGATGCAGACACCTTCGTAGTTTTGAACTCGGCTACGCGTGCCTTCTGTTACTTTATAACCAACACGCACGGTATCTCCGGCTTTAAAATCAGGAATATCTTTCCCGAGGGCGGCAATTTGCTCCGCCTCTAGATGTGCAATCAGATTCATCTGATGCTCCTTT
>JAVLEV010000084.1:0-7168 GCA_031920365.1 Planktomarina sp.
CGGCCAAGAACTGCTGAGTGACTTAGGCGGGCATAGTACGCCGGGTTACCCTTTGGTTGGTAGAATGCGTGGGCTGGCAGAATTACGTGGAATAATGGCAGCCGGCTCTTACAACGACGGGCAAACTTGAAATAATAAGTAATATTGGTTCAACTAGATTAGGTTGGAAGAGTTTTTGTAGCGCAATAATTTGAAGTTATTTGCGTGTAGTTATTATATTATTCTCTTATAACTGCATTCGTTATGCTAGCCAAGCCATTAAGAGCAAGGTTAAGATCGATGTCCAGATAATCACTGGAGCAATCGTGTCTGTTCTAATTTTATATAGCATTGCCAGTGCGAAGGCCATCGCACCTGATGGACCGGCAGCGTTTAATAAAAGTAGGTCATTCCAAATAAGAGGCCTACTTCCCAGATTCAACAATAAGGCGATGATAACTGGTAGCAAACATAGTTTAGTAAGCGCAATGACTGTCACTTTTTTCGTTGGGAATATTTGATGACCTGATAAGATTACACCAAGAGCAAATAGGGTCAAAGGTGCGGCGCCGGCTCCAGCAAATTTGGCTGCCACCAAAATAGGTTCAAGGGCTATTATGCCAAGAACATTGGTAGATAAGCCTAAGAAAATAGTGATTAGAACTGGATTTTTAAGCAATCTGGCAATACTTTGCATCGCTGATTGACCTTTATTTACTAATAAATCCGTCGTTATTATGAAAAAAGCAAACGTAAATGTTGCATCCCAGACTACGATTGCAGTGATTGGAAAATTACCATTATCTCCATACATAAGGGATGAAATTGGCCATATATAGAGTAAGGAATTCACAAAAACTGTCGCCATTGCCAAGAGCCAAGCTTCTACTATGGCGCATTTAAGTATAAACACTGCGATTGCGAGCGCTAATATAAAAACAATGATCTGCCCCAATGCATAAAGTGCGATGGCACCAAAATAAAAATTATTTAAATTTACGCTATTAACAAGTGGAAAGATTAGTGCTGGCTGAAGAATTAAAAATGCAATGCGGTTCAGCGCTCCTGCCTCTGCATGTGAGACAAACTTTATGCGCCCCATAACAAAACCCAATACCATAATGGAAAAAACAGGTAAAATATCACTAATTAGTACTTCGAACAATTTTATAACTCCAAATTCTTAGCAGTAATTTGAATAAGCATAGTTGCATCGCCGATCATAGTTGCATTAATTTATCTTTAGTAAGTTTGGGCTCTGGCTTAATAGTCGGGTAGTGGCTCGATACACTATCTGGCCATATGGCGCTTTTTTCAAACAGTTTCTATTTCACTAACTCAGAAAAAGGTGACCGGGCTTCACCCTTATAATTATGGAAATATGTGCCACCAAAATGATCTAAAACCAGCCCATGGTAATAGCGGTTCTTCGCCACGGTAGTTCGGCCTCGACTGCGCCACTAAATCTAAGCTCCATAAGACTAAGACTACCGTAGGTCAAAAATTTAAGTCGATCCGCTTCCTTTGCGGTCTTCACTATTAGAATATATTATATCGTTGGCTAATGCTGTACCACTCGTCCAGGCCGCTTCTATATTGGAGCCAATGCACCAGTCACCGCCGAGGTAGAGATTTGAATGTTTATTACGCAGAAAAGGTTTGCCCAATGGAGTTGTTACACATCCATATAGCCAACGGTGTGCAGTGGCTTGGGTGACCTGGCCCAAGCTTATCCCTAGTTCTGCACAGAGAAGTGGTAACATTAAATCTACAATTTCTGAGCCCTTTTTTGCAAGATAGTTTTTGCTCATAGCTACTCCGGCATGTGCCACCCAAGTAGATAAACCGCCCGAGGAGCGGCCTGACTTGCTACTATTTTGTACTACTAATGAAAGTGGATTTTCTGGATTGTTGTAAATAATAAAAGGGGCTTTGCCTTGAACTGCAATCATTAGTGTTAGGCAGGGCGCAAAGTTGACTGTACCAATTTTGGTCACCAATGGATGATATATACCTATTAAGGCCGGCACTTGTGGTGCTGGTATTGTTATCACCAAACGCGTTGTCTGGTAATCCTTTTCATTAATTTTTAAAATCCAGCTATTATTGTCAAACGTGATTTTGGTAACCTGTGATCCCTGTCTAATGTCTAACCCTGCAGATAGTCCTTTGGCCAAAGCAGACATTCCTGGAGTGCCCACGATACCAAGGCGCCTTGTTTTGTCGGACCATGAGGTGGCAAAACCGGCATTGACAAGGCCGGCCAGGACTGCGGCAAAGGCCTCACCCCGCGCATTTACATATTGTGCTCCGTGGTCGAACTGTAATCCATGGGCGTGTTTAGTAGCGACGCGACCTCCTATGTTGTGGCCTTTGTCAAAAATAATTGGCCTTAGGCCTACTTCTACAAGCCGCCTTGCGCAGGCAAGTCCCGCTATGCCAGAACCGATTATTATTACTGGCGTCATATCGAAGGAATTTGCTCGATAATACTTCTGACCTGCTTCTTTACTTTAAAAAAACCAGCAGTGGTATAGGGCCAAATTGCACTATCCCAATCACGCCGCCATTCACAAAATGTTATTTCAGCTCTAGAAAAAGCAGGCTTGGCCTGCTCCAGCCAGTCATGAAGCGGACCACGCGTCACATAGGGGGTAACGATTTGTGTAGCCCCCGATGCCAAAGCCCAATTAACCAAATTTTCTGGATGATCTGCCTTTAGTTTAATAGCTTTTACACCTATGCGTGATGCTGCATCTGACAGGGCGGCACCTTCAAAATCTAAAATACTATCAGCTATATGAAGAGGCGACCGTAGGTGACTGGCTTCTAGCGACCCAATCGTGTAAATATCAAGGCTATCAAGATCGAAATCTTCAAGGTGGCAGTCTTCGTCCGTAATCAGTAGGGCCGTGGGTTGGTTCATTTGTGGATTGTTGAACTCACGTAAAGGCCTCACTGGAGGTAGACCATTAGGTTCGCTATTTTCTAAGCCCTCAATATTTCTTGCGAAATCGGTTGATTGTGGTGTGACACGCTGATCCGTAAACGTTGCTATGTTCGAAGCCGTTGCAGCATAGGGCTTGCCGCGGGTATGTAGTCCTGCCACCCAGCGCCAGCTCAGCGTATTTGATGCGGCATCGCCATCCAGTAGGTGCCTGTAGAAAAAATCTGCCCCAAGCCGCCAGGGTAGTTTTAGTGTGAAAATCCAGCTAGAGGCGAACCACATGCGTGCATGGTTGTGTAGATAGCCAGTTTTTAAAAGTTCATCGACCCAAGCGTCGAAGCAAGTGAGGCCAGTCTGACCCTCCATCGCACTTGTTACATTTTTACGGAGGCGCCTGTCGAGATTTAATGCTTGCAAATCCGTGGTTAGACCATTGCAGTAACTACTCCAGACCTGAGGCCTTCGTTCGAGCCATCCTTTAAAATAGCCTCTCCAAATTACCTCTTGTACAAATTTCTCAGCACTTTCATATCCATGAACTGAAATCGCAGCTTGAACAACTTCTTGTTCAGTTAAAAGCCTGCGGCTCAAATAGGGCGACAACATTGATACTGCTGTATGATTACCCGGACCTTGGTCAAAGTTACGGCCAGCCGTATAAAATTTTCCCATAGCTGGAATGAAGGTTTTCATCGCCGCCAAGCCAGCAGTTCGAGTTGCGTTTAAAGATTGAGACATTATTTGCTCCCGACTAGAATTCTGGATCTATCGTGAGTGGTGCAAATTTCAACTTTTACTTGCAAGTTAACAATAGATTTAGCAAACATGGGGGGGGTGTTGACCACCTTAGGTTCTAACACAAAGCAACGTAAAAGATTTGCTCGCTTATGGATATAGATATTCTTTTTCCGACAGTACGTTGTGTGAAAAGTTATTAAAAAATCTTATAAATTTAGAACTGACGTGTTAATGGTCTGAGTACAGATATATTGTTAGGTTGAGAGTTCGCGTCAATTATTAAAATGTTATTGGTATGGGTAAATCATTTACCCATTAGTTATATGAAGTGGCTTTTGCATAATAGCGATAATAGCACCAAGCAACAATAATCCAGCCGCAACCAAAAGGCTGGTTCCAATGTTTTTAGATAAGTCTCCAATCAGCCCCGCGCCATAAGGTCCAAGCGTTTGTGCCACTGCAAATACAACAGTAAAAACGCTGATTGCCTGCCCCCAACTTTCTGCAGGTAAATTTTGGCGGGTAAAATGTGTAACCGCACTAGGCGCCATAAATACTGATAAACCAAATATCACTGCTGAGACTAGCAGTGATATGCTGCCAGGCAATACTACAGGTAGAGCAGATCCAGCGGCTATAGCTGTCAAAATTAACGCCAATGGTATGCCAGACGCATGACGCTCTAAAATTGGACGCCAAACCATCGGAGAGATGCAGATGCTTAATCCAAGAAGGACCCAAACTAATGTTATGAAGCTATAATTGGCAGCCTGTTCGGTCATCCAAGCGGACAGAAATGTAAGGTAAACGATATAACCAAGGCCAAACCCAGCATATCCAACCATTTCAGGAATTATGCGGCGGATAGGTAGTGCTGGGGCCTTACTCTTAATTTGTAATGGGGTGCGAAGTTGTAATGCTGCCCAAAGGCTCAACGGCAAGAACGTAACGCTGATTGCACCGACCACAATCCAAGCTATTGGCCAATAACTAGTACCATAGACGTCAAGCATTAGGGGTAAGCTGGCTCCAGCAATCACAATTCCTATTCCACCTCCAGTCCCAAACAAGATGGTAATTGCGAGTGCATTTCGCCGGGGGTCATCAGGAAAAAGGCCTGCGGCCAAAACGCCTGCCGTAGAAAACGACATGGCCCCAAATATCCCAGCTAGAATTCGCCAAAGGGTTTGCCACCAAAGATCTGCGTTCATCCCAGTAGCCAACAGTGAGATTGTGGTCGTTATAAGTCCAAAAGCAAACAGGAACGTTGGAGTAGTACGCCGGATCAGCAGCATCGTTATGACAGCGCCAACAATATAGCCCAAGGCATTGCTGGTGTTTAGCCAGCCAGCCTGCGCATAATTCCAATCCATTTCTGACTTCATCGCGGGTAAAATAAGACCGTAAGCAAACCTTGCAAAGCCATTAGTCACAGTCACACCAAGCGCAAGGCCGGTCAGTATCAACCATGGGCGTGCCTGCTCAAATCTCATGCTTGGATCGGTATGTTATGAAATAAAAAAAACATAAATTAGCCTGATATAAGATTGATCTGTCTGAATGTTAGGGCATGCTAAGTATTTGGTCTATGCAGTTGATTTTGTTTGTGGCAAAAACCTTTTTTGGCAGCAGCAACCATGTGTATCTGCAGTGGTGAGCATGCGTGCCTTGGCTAACATTTGTAGAATAATTTATATCTGTAAAATATCGTCATTTTAACGATGCGACAGCAAAAAAATGATGGTACGTCTTCCGAAATAAATTTGGGAGAATAAAATGTCACAAAATATCGCTACCAACCGTCGAGTGGTGCTTGCAGAGCGCCCAAATGGCTTACCAGATAAAAATACACTTAGGCTTGAGGTAAGCGAAGTTCCAGTGGCTGGTGCGGGCGAGATGCTTTTAAAAACGTCATATTTATCGCTGGACCCCTATATGCGTGGCCGCATGAACGATACAAAATCTTACGCGGAACCTGTTAAACTTGGTGAGGTAATGACTGGTCAAGTTGTCGCCCAAGTTATTGATACAAAATGTGATGGTTTTGAGAAGGGTGACTATGTCCTCGCTGGTAGTGGCTGGCAAAACTATGCATTGTCGGACGGGGTTGGCATTCGGAACTTGGGTAATAGCCCGGAAAATCCATCATGGTTTCTTGGTATTTTAGGTATGCCGGGCTACACAGCTTATGCTGGCCTGTTACAGATTGGCCAACCAAAACCTGGGGAAACCGTAGTTGTTGCGGCGGCGTCGGGCCCTGTTGGCGCAACTGTAGGTCAAATCGCACGAATAAAAGGTTGTCGCGTAGTTGGCATAGCCGGCGGCGCTGATAAATGTGCCCATGTAGTCGAAAATCTGGGATTTGATGCTTGTATTGACCATAAGGCTGCTGATTTTACTGAACAACTCAAATCTGCTTGCCCTGATGGGGTTGACGTCTATTTTGAAAACGTGGGAGGCAAAGTGCTTTATGCGGTTTTGCCACTCTTAAATGCCTTTTCTAGGATGCCTGTTTGTGGTGTAGTATCTTGGTACAATCTGACTGGTTTACCTGAAGGCCCAGACTTTGGGCCCGCCATAATGGGAACTATTCTGCGGATGAAAGTCAAAGTTGAAGGCTTTATAATTTTTGATAGCTTTCCTCAAAGTCTTTATAAAGATTTCATACGCGATATGTCTGAGTGGTTGGCTTCTGGTAAAGTACATTACAAAGAGCAAATTGTTGAGGGGCTGGAAAATGCACCCGCTGCACTAAATGATCTTTTGGTTGGAGACTGTTTTGGTAAAATAGTTGTGAAGGTTTAGTGAGCGTTTTTATTTTGCCAAGCCAACGTAAGGTTTGAATTCTGCTGCAATATTTTTGAAGTATAAGTGTATAAAATAGAATAGGGATGCTACGATAAAGTGATATCATACGCAGCCCTGTTCTTCTCAGCATTTATTGCCGCAACACTAGTGCCCATGCAATCTGAAGCGGTTCTGGTTGGACTTCTTATGGCTGGTGAAAAGCCGATAGCGTGGCTTGTGGCCGTGGCTACAGTAGGTAATGTACTTGGCGCTATAATCAATTGGTATGTGGGGGCTTTCTCGCTACGGTACCAAAATTATCCTTGGTTTCCGGCATCAGAAAAACAACTTTTCAGGGCAAGAACTTGGTATTATCGTTATGGCCGTTGGTCGCTTCTTGGGAGTTGGCTGCCAATCGTTGGTGATCCAATCACGTTAGCTGCAGGTGCTCTGGGCGAAAGATTTGTTCCTTTTGTAATTTTAGTTAGTTTTTCAAAAGGGCTTCGTTATGTATTTCTGGGTCTTGTAACAAGCCCTTGGCTTTGATGTTTTTTTGCTTTTGACTGGCGTTGTTTGATACAGTGCGGTTTAGTCATCAAACTTATCAACTTATCAACTTATCAACTTATGAAAGTTGTGATGATGAATTTCTTGACAACTCAGGTATTTGGTCTGCTAGCGGCACTGGCCACAGTTGTGATCTGGGCAGCTTTCATG
>JAVLEV010000084.1:7268-8870 GCA_031920365.1 Planktomarina sp.
GGTATTTGGTCTGCTAGCGGCACTGGCCACAGTTGTGATCTGGGCAGCTTTCATGTTGATTACGCGCTATGCGGTTCAAGGGAGTTTCACTGTGGAAGAAATTTTAGTGTTGCGCCTTGTCCCTGGGGCAATCCTGATAATTCCCCTCATGTGGAGATTAGGCGTGATGCCAATTGGTCAGTCTTGGCCGCGAGCAGTCATGTTGATGATTGGTGCCAGTGCGGTTTTTCCTTATATAGTGTCCAAGGGGCTAGCCTACGCGCCGGCTTCAGACGGGGGCGCTCTTGCGCCTGGTATGTTACCATTTTGGGCAGCTTTGGCCGCTTATGCGTTGGCTGGTGAAGTTCCGGGCCCACGACGCAGATTTGGTTTAGGCATGATCTTAATTGGTGCTATGGTTGTCAGTCTTTGGCCTATTCTGGGTGGTGCCAGTAACGGTGCCTGGAAAGGCCACCTAATGTTTTTAACTGGGTCGGGTCTTTGGGCTATCTATTCTGTTATTTTCCGTCAAAGTGGCCTAACGCCTATACATGGTTTAGTTATTGGACTATTTTGGGGTACTCTATTACTCGTACCGCTTTTGTTAATGAGTGGTAATGTGAGCTTCCATGAAGCTACTTGGGACAGTATTGCAATTATGATCGTTATACAAAGCTTGGTCATTGGCATTATGGCTATGGTTCTTTTTAATTATGCAGTACGGATCCTTGGTGCTGCAGAATCTGCTGCCTTTGGCGCATTGACTCCAATTCTTGCACTATTGGGGGGGCTTCTATTTTTAGGTGAATCAGTAACTCAACTGAAGATCTTTGGTATCATTCTAGTAGCGGTCGGTGTGTTCCTCGCCTCGGGCATTATCCAGAAATACACTTCACCTCCTAAACCCCTGATTTAAAACTATTTTAGTGAAATAATTTCCCATCCTTCACTTTTTTATTGAATTTTAGAATTGTTTGCGTGACGATTTACCAATCTCCAATCACCAATAATTAAAGGGTTAAATCATGTCTTATATCACAATCTCGCATTGGACTGCTGAAGAATGGAACGATGAAATGGAAGCCGTTGCTCGGGACAAGTTTCAGCCAATGGTTATGTCAATGGGAGCTTCTGGGGTGCAATTTGTACGAACTGGTGCTCTCACAATGTCTGTTGTGACGCATTATGCTGATGAGGCGGCAGCTACGGATGCTCAGGCCAAGATTGCGGTTGTTCGTGCCCAAGCGGCAGATGAGCTGCCCATTAAAATGGATACTTCTGTTGGTGGCAATGTCTTTACCAGCGCTTAAGTCTTAGACTTTAGTATAGCGTTAAATTATTTAGCTTCTAAAAATCAACACTTGGCTAGGTTTATAGCCTTGCCGAGTATTAAGCTTATCGTCGTTCTTATAAAAAAATTGGTAAAATATATGCATAACTACGTCGTCAGTAATAGCAGCCCTCATTTATAAGTTTTGCTTAACGGCCAACGCAGTCGATAGCGGTAACTACGCTGCCAACTCATTAAAACCATAATTTTGTAAACTAGTTAAGATTAGTGATACAAAGCCACCTTTGCAAAAGTATTAGATTATTTTAAGCAATAGTTGCCTTGTATTCTCT
>JAVLEV010000085.1:0-1623 GCA_031920365.1 Planktomarina sp.
GTTAGAGGGGCCACTTTGCAAGTGATTGAAGCCCCAGGTATTGATGTTAGCAACCATATTCTTGATTATGTTACAGGCTCTCCCATCTTTCAAAGCCATATTGATGTCCCACTTAAAAATTGCCCCGTGACCCCCACGCCGCCTTTGGGCATATACAAAGTATTGATTCTATAAAAGGAGACGAGAAATGCATGATATCCGTGCCATCCGCGAAAACCCTGCCGCTTTTGATGCCGCCTTAGCGCGCAGAGGAATTACGTCAGTCTCTTCAGAAATCTTGTCCCTAGACGCAGCACGACGCGCCTGCATTCAAGCCGCGGAAGCCGCCCAAGCTGAACAAAACCGAGCCAGTAAATTAGTGGGTGCGGCAAAAGCAAATGGCAATGAAGCTGAATTCAACGAGCTGCGTGTTTTAGTGTCAGAAAAGAAAGCTGAAATGGCTAACTTGAGTGAAGCGGCTAAGATTAAAGATGACACCTTAACCAACATGCTAATGAGCATACCCAACCTGCCATACGCAGACACACCAGATGGCAAGGATGAAAATGACAATATAGAACTGCGCCGTTGGGGGGCTCCGCACTCATTTGATTTTAATCCAAAAGAACATTTTGAATTAGCAGCCGCCAGGGGCGGACTAGACTTTGAAACTGCAGGTAAAATTTCTGGTAGCCGTTTTGTGATGATGTCAGGAGCCATTGCACGTATGCACCGCGCCCTAGCACAGTTTATGTTGGACACTCACATTAATGAAAATGGACTAATGGAAACCAACACCCCTGTTTTAGTACGTGATGAAGCTATGCGCGGAACTGGGCAATTACCAAAGTTTGCGGAAGACAGCTATCAGACTACTAACGGCTGGTGGTTAATCCCCACATCTGAGGTGACCTTGACCAACATCGTATCTGGCCTGACCGTGGATGAAACTACCCTGCCACGCCGTTACACTGCACATTCTTTGTGTTTTCGCTCTGAAGCTGGCAGCGCCGGGCGAGATACCGCAGGGATGCTGCGCCAGCATCAATTCGAGAAAGTTGAGATGGTCTCTGTCACTCACCCTGATGATTCCCGTGAAGAACTGGACCGTATGACAAAATGCGCTGAGGGCATACTTGAGCGTTTATCATTGCCCTACCGTACCGTTGCCCTTTGCGTTGGTGATATGGGTTTTGGTGCCCGCCGCACTCATGACATTGAAGTGTGGTTGCCTGGGCAGGGGTCTTATCGTGAGATAAGCTCCTGCTCGGTCTGTGGTGATTTTCAAGCCCGCCGGATGAATGCTCGTTTCAAACCAGCTACCAGCGGTAAACCAGAATTTTTACATACACTAAATGGCTCAGGCCTGGCAGTGGGCCGCTGCTTGATTGCCGTATTGGAAAATGGCCAACAAGCGGACGGCGCCGTTGCAATCCCACAGGTTTTACAGCGCTATATGGGCAGTTCAACTATGATCAAAGCCGATGGAACACTAGTGTAACTAATAAGGAATATGCAAAAAAGTGCTAGTTTTCACCTTTTCAGATACAAGTCTAGTGTTATTTAAAAGGTTTCTTGTTCAAGTGCTTCCGTAGACGTGATGGGGTAGACTTCTTTTTATCTTTATAGGGGTTTTGATCACCC
>JAVLEV010000085.1:1633-8727 GCA_031920365.1 Planktomarina sp.
TTCAACTATGATCAAAGCCGATGGAACACTGTGTAACTAATAATGAATAGGCAAAAAAGTAATCGTTTTTCAATAATTTTTACCTTATCAGATATGAATCTAGTATTATTTAAAAGGTTTCTTGTTCAAGTGCTTCCGTAGACGTGATGGGGTGGACTTCTTTTTATCTTTATAGGGGTTTTGATCACCCTGGCCACGCATCCACATTCGAATTGGTGTGCCTGGCATATCAAAATCTTCGCGCAAACCATTTACCAAATACCGCGAATAGCTTTCAGCAATCTTATCAGGATAGGAGCACATTACCACAAAGCCTGGAGGCCGAGTCTTCGCTTGGGTCATATAGCGAAGCTTAATACGGCGCCCTCCTGGAGCAGGAGGCGGATGCGCCTCAACCATACCAGCCAACCATCTATTCAAGTGGCTGGTTGTAATCCGGCGGTTCCATACCTCGTGAGCCTTCATCACAGCTTCCTGCAAACGGTCCAAACCCTTGCCAGTTTTAGCAGATACCGTAACTAAGGGCGCACCACGCAACTGGGGCAGCAACCTTTCGAATGACTCCCGTAAAGTGCGCAATTTAGATTGTTTTTCAGGTTCTAAATCCCATTTATTAACAGCTAACACAACCGCTCGACCTTCACGTTCAGCCAAATCAGAAATACGAAGGTCTTGCTGTTCGAAGGGTATATCTGCATCCAAAAGTACAACTACAACCTCGGCAAATTTCACCGCACGCAAACCGTCACTCACGGACAACTTTTCAAGCTTTTCTTGTACCTTAGCCTTTTTGCGCATACCCGCAGTGTCAAAGATACGGGTAGGAATACCACCCCAATCCAAAGTAAGCGAAATAGCATCACGTGTTATACCAGCTTCAGGTCCAGTTAATAAGCGGTCTTCGCCCAAAATTTTATTTATTAGCGTTGATTTACCTGCATTGGGACGGCCAATGACCGCCACTTGCAGCGGCTTTTGAACTGTAGGTAAACGATATTCTTCTTCTGCATCGCCCTCTTCAAGATCTAAATCAACAATAGGCGCATCTTCTTGCGCTTTTTCGTCAGCAGCATCGATCAGAGGCGCCAACATCATAGCCAACTCGCCCATACCCTCACCATGCTCTGCAGACATCCGTAATGGCTCACCAAGACCCAAAGAGTAAGCTTCTAATACACCACCATCTGCGGCACGCCCCTCGCCCTTGTTCGCAATCAAAAATACATGCGCATTTCGTTTACGCAATATATCTGCAAACACCTCATCGGTAGGTGTTATTCCAGTACGGGCATCAATCATAAATAAACAGGCATCAGCCATATCTACCGCACGCTCTGTTAGGCGTCGCATACGGCCCTGAAGGCTTTCATCAGTAACTTCTTCAAGACCAGCGGTGTCGATCACCGTAAATTTAAGGTGGCCAAGCCGTGCACCGCCTTCTCGCAAGTCACGGGTCACACCCGGCTGGTTGTCTACCAGTGCGAGCTTACGGCCCACCAACCGGTTGAATAGTGTAGATTTTCCAACGTTAGGACGACCAACGATTGCCAGGGTAAAGGACATTTGAGCCCACTTTCAATAAATTAAAATCGAGCGTTACACCAAGTTTTGCTCAACGGAAAGCCAGTAGATCACCATTCGTAGTTAAAACATACAAAGTTCCATCCACCACAATAGGTGCACTAGCAGCTCCAGAAGGCATTTTGACAGTCGACAACAGTACACCATTTTCCGGATTAAACTGGCGAATTACCCCATCTGACGACGCAAGGATCAACCGCCCACCCGCCAATATAGGGCCATAATGCGCAAATACCTTTGCACGACGGTAAACATTTTTTGTGGTGAAGTTTGGCAAAGGTTGAGCCCATAGCAGGGTACCATCTTCCTTCGATACGCGTATCAGATTATTCTCATCTGTCACTGCAAATATCGAATTACCAGCTACATAAATATCGCTATGACTACCTTGTTTAGCTGTCCAAATCCTTGATCCAGTATCCAAATTCACGGCAGCCATGCGGCCTACTGAATTAGCCAAGTAGACCACGGAGTTCTCAATTACCGGCTGGCCAGTGATGTCTTGTACCTGTCCCGAAGCACGCCCCAATCTCGCACCCGATAAAAGTGAACTCCAGCTGCGCATGCCTCCTTGACGGAATACAGCAAGCACGTCGCCCGAACCAAAAGGAAAGAGCGCATATTTATCAGAGATGGCTGCGCCCGGCCCCCCAACATGTCCTGACCGTACGGCCGGACCTGTGACTTGCCATTTAATTCGCCCATTTGCAGTTTCAATGGCCCAAGCAGCTCCGTCGCGTGCAGAAATATATAGAAGGTCGCCGTCAACGGTAGGAGAGGCGCCACCATAGCTTGCAAGATCTTGGGACCATAACTCGTCCCCACTAGCGACACTCAATGCCAACACTGTACCAAAACCTGTAGTCACAAAAATTTGTTCGCCCTGCACCGACAAACCACCGCCAGAAGCATCATTAGTATTTTCATATTTTTTACTTACATTTTTTTGCCAAATAATTTTCCCGTCTAGTCCTAAAGCAGTGACCAAAGACCGACTATCTAGTGTAAAAATAAGCTCTGATTGTACTATTGGTGTTGCCGTAATTTGGTGTCGGCGACCATCCCCACGTCCAACACCAGTCGACCAATGGAGGCTCAAATCAGGCGCCAACGCCAAATGGCCTGCTAAATGCTGTGCATTCCCCCCCCTATGGGTCCACTCAGAATTTGAACGGGCTTCTGGTGGCTCAAACTCAGGAAGGTTTTCAGCCACGAATCTGGTATTACTTTCAATGAAGACAGAACCATTAAGCATTTCGCGCTCACCTTCCAAGCGCGTATACCCATCTCCACAACTAACACCTAAAATAATAAGCCCGGTATACAGCGTAGCCTTTAAATTCATTAATAACACCTAAGAAGTTTTTGGTTTCGGCCTAGTCTTGACCATCAGAGCCAGATTCTGTTTCCAACTCAGGCTTTGATCCCAACGCCACTATTAACTCACCCATGCGTTGGATCTGAGCCTGCGAAGCTTCGGCATCCTGAACGTGTGATTGCAGAAGAACCAAAGCGGCATCTCGGTTACCCCGTCCTAGTTCGAGGGCAACCAGCATCTCCGTTGCCACGTTTCGGTATAAGCCACCAGGTAAAGCAAGATCCGTTAGAATTAAAACAGCTTCATCTTGTGATACTGAATCAGGTGTAGTCGCTAGCTTTAAGCGCGCAAGATCTCTGATATATTCCGGCTGGTCTATATTCGAAATTATACTGCTCAGCAAATCTGCGGCTTTACTTTGATCCGCGCCCACAGCTAGGAAACTAGCGACAACGTTGCCGCTCTCTTTTGCGGCTATTAGATTAATGGCCGCGTTACTTTCAGCTACATCTTCAATATCTAACGCGCTCAACAACGCGTCACCACGGGCTTGAGCAACTTCTTCCGTTGCAGATTTTTTCCACTCATTATAGGCAGTCGTGCCCACAAGTGCTAAAATTACTAACGCAGCAATCCAACCATAGCGCCGAAAATAGCCAAAAAGCTGGTCGCGCCTGACTTCTTCTGTGACTTCATCAATAAAACTGTCTGTATCGGACATCGGGAACCACCATAATTTTCTTTGGTTTATATATGCAAATCATACCACACCCCACAAGCCCTTTGGTTATTAAGATATAAAAAAGCTGCCGCAATCGACAAAAGCGTGTAAAGTTATCTCTATTACAATCAAAATAGTGTTGCGTTGCGACCTAACTAAAGTTGCCTTTACAATTCGGCCATAGTCTTGGTGCTGTCTTCAGACAATTGCAAGTGCCACAAATGCGAATAGCGGCCATTCTGCGAAAGTAGTGCGTCATGGCTGCCTTCCTCCACAATCTGACCCTGTTCCAAAACTACAATGCGGTCGGCATGCACCACCGTCGAGAGGCGGTGCGCTATTATCATAACAGTACGCCCCTTCCCCATTTGGATTAGGCTTTCTTGAATTTCATGTTCTGTCTCTGTATCCAGTGCTGAAGTCGCCTCATCCAATAGTAATATTGGCGGGTTCTTCAGGAAGCTCCGTGCTATGCCCACTCGTTGCTTTTCGCCGCCCGACAGTTTCAAACCCCGCTCACCAACAGTTGTATCATAGCCCTTGGGCAGACTTTGGACAAAATTATGGATTTGGGCAGCCTTGGCGGCCTGCACAATTTGCTCACGCGTGGCATCAGCTCGCCCATACGCGATGTTATAGTAAATTGTATCATTAAAAAGCACAGTATCCTGCGGTACTACGCCGATCGCATCATGGAGGCTTAGTTGCGTGACATCACGCACGTCTTGCCCATCAACGAGCAGAGCCCCCTGGCTCACATCATAAAAGCGAAACAATAGCCGCCCAATGGTTGATTTCCCAGACCCCGATGGGCCAACAATCGCCAGAGTTTGGCCCGGCTCTACCCTGAGGCTCACACCTTTAAGAATGGCACGCTCGGGATCATACGAAAAATGAACATCTCGCAGTTCAATACTGCCCCCCCGCACCTGAAACTCTGACGCATTTGGTTTATCTTTTACTTCGGGAGTTTGTTCCAACAGCTTAAACATCTCGGACATGTCCACCAATGCTTGGCGAATTTCACGGTAAACGAACCCTAAAAAATTTAGGGGCATCATTACTTGCATCATATAAGCGTTCACCGTCACAAAACCACCCACTGTCACCGTGCCTGCGGCAACGCCCCGTACCGACATTAGCATTACAACCACCATAGCTGTGTTTATGATCAAAGCTTGACCTATATTTATCACCCCCAAAGAATAGGAGGTTTTCAACGCTGCTGTCTCATATCCCTCCATCGCTAAATCATAGCGACCAGCCTCACGCGCCTCAGCCCCAAAATACTTTACTGTTTCAAAGTTTAGCAGAGAGTCTATGGCCTTTTGATTGGCCTCATTGTCTTGATCATTCATCTCTTTGCGGATTTTTACCCGCCACTCAGTTACCACAGCTGTGAACCAGACATATGCGACAACCGCCACAGCAATAACAATAAGATAGCTGACATCAAAAAAAGTGGCTAAAACAGCAGAGATCAGGATCAACTGCAACATCAAAGGGCCAATCGAGAATAGCAAAAACCGTAATAAAAACGATACGCCTTTGACGCCACGCTCCATAACCCGGCTCAATCCACCAGTTTTACGGCTGAGGTGATAGCGCAGGGACATATTATGAATGTGTTGGAAAGTTTCCAAACCTACCTGCCGCAGCGCCCTTTGGCCTACCTTGGCAAACACAACATCGCGCAGTTGTTGAAAACCACTATCCAGAACTCTAGACAAGCCGTAGGCAATCGTTAGACCCACCGCTCCCAGCATGAACAGTCGGCTACCGTCGTCGGCACCCGAAAGGCTATCCACAGAAGCCCCAAGGATCATCGGCGTCGCCACCGCCACAAGTTTAGCAATCACCAAACTTACCACAGAAATCACAACTCGCCATTTCACCCAAGACTGGCCCGTCGGCCAAAGATATGGGAGTACTCGGACAATTACACGAATTTCAACTTTTTGATCATGACGATCGCCGGAGGTACCAAGACTTTTCATCACCTGTATTTAGAGCCCTAGTCCAAAATTGTAAGGCCCAATCAATCAGGGATTTCGAATACTTGTCCCGGGTAGATCAAGTCAGGATCTCGGATGCGCTCCTTATTTGCCTCAAAAACTTTAAAATACTCTATGCCAGCACCATAGCTCTCTTTTGCAATAGCCCAGAGTGTTGAACCTGGTTGTACCGTTTTTACGCGGAAAGTGACCGATGGTGTTCTAGAGGTTGCCCCAGCCGCTGTCGGCTGTGCTTCAGTTATTTCAGAAGCAGCAACAGAGACCTCTGCCTCTAACCCTGCGCCATCCACACCCACACTAGGATCTTCAACTCGAGCCTGAACCTCAACTTTTGTTTGCGTGATTGCAAGCTGTTGCTTCGTTCTGACTTCGGCTATCTCTGATGTTTCTGCCGGGGCAGTTTCGTCTATAACATCCATCAAAGCCACCAAATCCTCTCGTTCCTCACGCTTAAAAGGGGTTTCTGCCCGGGACAAAATCTCGCCTGCTGAGTCTAATTCATCAACGCGCAAAGTGTAGATGCCTGCAGTCACATCCATAAGGTCAACGGTCCAGTAACCGTTATCAGAGATCCTCGATGTAGTGATTACGTTGTTGTCAATATAGACGCGAACAAATCCATGTCCAACTGCCCGACCTCCGATGGATACGTCGCCCTTTAAATTATAAGATATTGTATCAATCGAGACTGATACAACAATCCCATTTATACTGGAGTCCTGAAGAACCCTAACACCAGATTCATCTGCCAAAATAACGGTTGGCTGCGCCTTAACATTAGCTATCTCACTTTGAACCGTAGCCGGTGGCGTGGGCTCATCACCAGAATCTAAGGATTCAATATCACCGGCAAATACAATAGCATCTTGCGATTTAGTTTTTGGCGCAGCTGCCACAAAAACAATCTCAGTTGAAATAATCACAGCGCCTTGATCTTCTGTGTAAAGGTGCAATCTTAAAGCCTGTGGCGCTTGGGTGGACGGCAAAGAGGCAAAAATTACGAATTGGCCGCCCCCATTGAGCTGTGCACGTGCATCTGGCAATTCCACGCCATCAACGCTGAGTACAACATAACCTATTCCATCCGCCAATCCAGCAATAACAGCTGCACCATTTTCTTCTATACGCACCAGATCAAATTTAGGTAAATTCACAAGCTTTATTTGGGGTTGTAAATCGCTTGAGGCCCTTGTGGTTTCCGTCGCATCGACAATAGCCATTGGCGTTGCTGTTTCGTCCTGGTTTTGCTCAAGAGGTCCAGTTGAAGTGACACTTTGGGACTGTGGTACAACCTCCGTCACCTCTTGTGCGTCCAACTTATTAGTTGAGTTAGACGTAGAAGCGGTATCACCACCATCCACAACCGCCGATGACCCTGTCTCAACAGCAGATAACTCCGTCTCTTCAGCCTCAACAGCAGGCAACTCCGCCTCTTCAGCCTCAACAGCAGGCAACTCCG
>JAVLEV010000086.1:0-8693 GCA_031920365.1 Planktomarina sp.
ATGAAAATGTTTCAGCAGAAGCTAATCTGGATGCGCTTTTAGAAATGTCGGCAGAATTAGAGAGTAATTCTGCTCAGGTTGCTTACAGATTTGCAGCCAGCAAGGCCTATGCTGCAATTGTCTCGCAGCGAATAGAGGTTCTTCGAGAGGAACGGTTTGAAGGGTTGCAAACATTTCGCGAATTCATGATGCGTCGCTATGATCCGTCTATGCGAACCGTACAAGCAATGGATTCTCGACTTCAGGATCTGATTGCTCGAGCTAAACGAACTGGAGATCTACTGCGTACCCGAGTTAATGTGGAGCGTCAGGGTCAAAATCAAGATCTCCTTGCAAGTATGAACCGTAGGGCGGATATGCAGCTACATTTGCAAAAAACTGTTGAGGGTTTATCGATTGTAGCTGTTAGTTATTACGCCACTGGCCTTATGCTTTATTTGTTGGCCCCAATCCCCTCAATTTTTGGAGTACCAAAAGTTTTTTTAACTGCGGCCGTGGCACCTATTGTTGTGGCAGCAGTCTACTTTGCCCTGCGCCGTATTAGAAAGAGTTTAAAGTAGATATTTTAATTTTTCTTGACTGAACATAATAAAAAAATATTAGTAGGCAGCATGTTAGATACACTTACCGCTCGGCAGTTATTGGACCACTTAGTAGCCTTTCCAACCGTCAGTTCAGACACAAACCTGCCATTAATCTATTTTGTACGTGATTACTTTGCACAACATGGGATTGATAGCCTCATAATTCCAAATGAGGACGGTACAAAGGCTGGGCTTGTCGCGCAGGTGGGCCCTAATGTTGCAGGAGGCGTTGCCTTGTCGGGGCATTCTGACGTGGTGCCGGTAGAGGGACAAGATTGGTCTACTGATCCTTGGAGTGTGGTTGAAAAAGAGGGCCGACTTTACGGACGTGGTACCTGCGATATGAAGGGATTTGTAGCGCTTGCAATGGTGGCTTTAGTCAAATCTAAATCAATGGATTTGCAGCGGCCAATTCAATTTGCACTGTCCCGTGATGAAGAAGTAGGCTTATTAGGCGCGCCAGATGTAGCACAAGGCTTGCTAGAAAACTTTCCAAAAGTGGCTTCGATAATAGTGGGGGAACCTACCGAGATGCAAGTGGTGACGGGCCATAAAAGCTGTGACGATGTGCAATTTCACGTGCGCGGCCATGAGGTGCACTCATCCCGCTTGCATGAAGGCGTATCAGCTGTGATGTGCGCAGCGCGGTTTGTCGAATGGGTGCGGCAGCAAAATATTAAAATCCAAGCTAAAACCCCGTCTGCAACCGCTGCCCTCTTTGACCCTCCCTTCACTACCTTGCATGTGGGCATGATCAATGGAGGAACAGCACATAACATCACGGCAAAGGACTGTTATTTTTCTATTGATTTGCGCTGTGTCGGTGATGAACGTACCGAAGATTGGATCGCAAAAATTCAGAACCAGGTTGATATTATTGAGAGTGAAATGCAAAAGGTTCAACCTAGGGCCTTTTTTAAAATGGACGTAATGTGCGGTCCTGCAGTAATCCCCGAGAGAGATGGGCAAGCTGAGGCGTTGGCTCGCCGATTGACTGGTGACAATGGCAGCCACACAGTGGCCTACGGAACTGATGGGGGGCATTTCCAAAAGCAGGGTTTTTCTGTGGTGATTTGTGGCCCGGGTAATATTGCACAGGCCCATCAACCAGATGAGTTTATTGAATTATCAGAGTTTGATGCTGGCGCGCAAATGCTTGAGCGTTTGCTCGAGAGCCTACAAACTAATTAGCCGCCGGTATGGCTCATATGGCGTGACATTTTCCCACCCTCGTTACCGCGCGAATAGTCAAAATCATGGCCCCGAGGCTTGTTACTAATGGCTGCTCGAATAGCGTCTTCGAGGATCTCGTTGCCCTCAGAGGCCCGCAAAGGTTCACGTAAATCTGCGCTGCCTTCTTGGCCTAAGCAGGTATAAATTTCACCAGTACAAGTGATGCGGACTCGGTTACAGCTTTCGCAGAAATTATGAGTTAAAGGAGTAATCAGCCCAATACGTTGCCCAGTTTCTTCAATTCTCAGATAACGCGCGGGGCCACCGGTGCGATCTGCCAGATCAGTTAGAGTATATCGTGCGGCCAACTGTTCTTGTAGATCACTTAAAGCCCAGTATTGGCCTACGCGGTCCTCCGCGCCCAAGTCTCCCATGGGCATAACCTCAATAAAGGTAAGATCCATATCACGCGCAGCACAGAAGGCTGTTAGGTCGAACAATTCACTCTCATTAAAACCCTTCAATGCAACTGCATTTAGCTTTACTTTAAGTCCAGCTTCCAATGCTGCGTCTATGCCTCGCAAAACATTAGTTAATTTGCCCCAACGGGTGATTTGTGCAAATTTAACCTCGTCTAACGTATCGATCGAAATATTGATCCTGCGCACGCCAGCTGCATAAAGGTCATTGGCGAAACGATGTAATTGGCTTCCATTTGTGGTAAGGGTTAGCTCCTCGAGGGCTCCACTTAGCAGATGGCGCGCCATCCCTTTAAAGAAAGACATGATATCACGACGCACTAATGGTTCGCCGCCTGTAATCCTTAATTTGCGCACACCGAGACCAATAAAACTTGTGCATAAACGGTCGAGCTCTTCCAAGGTGAGCAGGTCTCGCTTAGGCAAAAAGGTCATATTTTCTGACATGCAGTAGACGCAGCGAAAGTCGCAACGATCGGTCACAGAAAGGCGCAAATAGGTAATTGCGCGGGCGAATGGATCAATCAATGGGGCATTCATTCATAAGACGTAGCGTTGTAGTTGCCTTATCACAAGTGTATTTTTGTTTAGAGTTGTCAAACTGGAACCATAAGATTGCCTAATATGCAGTTTTATAAGCCAGATTTATCTGGTCGTATATTAGCCAGTTTGGTCTTTGCTCGACAATGGCTGTTAAGCTTGCTTAAATGTCGAAAGATGCTGAAGTATGGAGTTGAAGTTTATGATTTTGGAACTGATGACACAGGAAAACGTGCGTGGAAAAGGTAGCTTCGGGTCTAGCCTAATAATTGGCCATAGATGAGCGCGCGTGATCGCCGTCACTACTACGGTGAAATTAGCGGTGAGTTTCCAGAAAAAACTCCTGTTCGGGTACCTGAGTATTTCAATATAGCTCAGGCCTGCTTGATCTCACACGCTAATGATTGGCCAGACTCTATTGCCATTATGGATTTTAGCAGCGTTGCACGCATTTGGACCTATGGGGAAATGGCAGTAGCTGTAGAAAAACTGGCAGGGCTTTGGCAGGGACAAGGCGTGCAAAAAGGCGACCGCGTTGCGATACTTCTACCGCAATGTGCCGAGGCCATGATCTCGCATTTTGCGGCGCATCTGATTGGTGCGGTATCTCTGCCGCTGTTTGTACTTTTTGGATCTGCGGCATTGCAATTTCGGCTGGCAGATAGTGGCGCAAAAGTCGTTGTGACTGACTGCAAGCAATACCCTAAAGTTTGTGAAATTAGGCAAAAGTTGCCAGAACTTGAGCAGGTATTTTTGCAAGATGGAAGCGCTGAGGGTGCTTTCAGCCTTTGGGATAGCATTGCGAAGTCTCCGCCATTAGAAAAATTTCAGCCCACATTGGCAGAAGACCCTGCGATGATGATCTACACATCTGGTACCACTGGAAATCCGAAGGGCGTATTGCATGCACACCGTTTCTTATTAGGGCATTTACCTTGTCTGGAGCTCTCATTTTCAGATTTCCCAAATGCCTCTGATATTGGCTGGACCCCGGCTGATTGGGCGTGGATAGGTGGCCTCATGGATATGGCTATCCCGTGTTTTTATTATAGGGTGCCCTTGGTTGCCAAGAGGTTTGATAAGTTTACCGCTGCGGCCGCCTTTTCTCTAATTCGAGATGCTGAGGTGACACGCGCTTTTCTCCCACCAACTGCGCTTAAGATGATGCGGCAGGCTGAAGTGCCTGATAATGCTCGATTGGTTAGCATATCCTCTGGAGGCGAGCCACTTTCAGCAGATTTAATCTCTTGGGCAAAAAAAGCATTGGGGGCTGAGGTTAATGAATTATACGGCCAAACTGAATGTAATCTCAGTGTGGGATCAGCTCGATCTTTTGGCGTAGCGCAAACGGCCTGGATTGGTAAACCCCTTCCAGGTTTTAATCTACGCATCTTAGATGCTTCAGGCCAAGGCATGCCCTTTGGCGAGGTTGGCCAAATTTGTGTACATCGTGATACACCAAGTATGTTCTTAAGATATTGGAACCAAGAGGAAAAAACGGCAGATCGTTTTATAGGCGATTACCTCATTACTGGTGATCTGGGAATTATGGACACGGGTGGATATCTGCAATTTGTGGCCCGTGATGATGATGTGATCACTTCCAGTGGCTATCGGATTGGTCCAACAGAAATTGAAGCTATTTTGGCACAGGATTTCAGAGTAATTTTAGCTGCTGTCGTGGCTGTGCCGGATGCTACGCGAGGGCATATCATTGGTGCTTATATCACTATTATGGGTGCGCTGAGCGAGGGGTTCGAACAACATCTTATCGCGATGGTGGCCAAACAACTGTCACCCCACATGGCACCAAAATGGGTGCGGATTGTGCCTGAGATGCCGATGACGGCTACCGGAAAAATACGACGGGTAGCTCTTAGGGAAATGGCCGTCCAAGTGCCTGAGCCAATACAAATAATCGGATAGCGGACGCAAGGCCCAGATCTACGCCGCGCATATGATCAATTTCAACGGCTAAGGCATTTATAGGTTTGCCTTGGCCTTGAGCGATGCGCAGAAACTCCCACCAAAATTCATCTTCCAGCGATACACTGGTACGGTGACCATCTAGCGTAAGAGATCGTTTTTTTGGCCGTTCCATCATGGCTCTCTCTTATGCAAATTTAGATGATGCGCCTGCTTTTTAATATGTAATTCGTCTGCATGTTTGTCCTCTTTTCGTCGGCCAAATTTAATAGCATTCGCATCAGCGATAGAGGATTTTTTCTTACGCTCTTTGAATTTGCGAAACATGTTTAAGTTTACCGGTTTGCTCATTTGGGACCAATCATCAATTCTGGTCTCACAACGCGGTCAAATGTAGCCTCATCTACCAAGCCCAAGGAGATTGCTTCTTGCTTCAGTGTAGTGCCATTTTTATGAGCAGTTTTGGCAACCTTAGTGGCGTTATCATATCCAATTTCTGGGGCTAGAGCTGTGACGAGCATCAGGCTTTCACGCATTAGCTTTTCAATTCGGTCTCGGTCGGCTTGGATGCCTACAATACAATTATCAGTAAAAGCTTGTGCAGCATCTCCTAAAAGTTTCATAGACTGCAATATGTTATATGCCATCATCGGTTTATAAACATTTAGCTCAAAATGGCCTTGGCTGCCTGCAAACCCAACGGCGGCATCATTGCCCATAACGTGGGCGCAAACTTGGGTTAGCGCCTCACATTGGGTTGGGTTTACTTTGCCTGGCATAATAGAGCTGCCGGGCTCATTTTCGGGCAACATCAACTCTCCCAACCCACAGCGTGGACCTGAGCCCAAAAGTCGGATGTCATTGGCAATTTTAAAAAGGCTAACGGCTGCGGTTTTTAACGTACCAGACATTTCAACAATGGCATCATGCGCCGCAAGAGCTTCGAACTTATTTGGCGCGGTAACAAAGGGCAGACCGGTAATCTCTGCCATGTGTTGCGCTACCATAGGGCCCCAACCCTCAGGCGTGTTGAGGCCTGTGCCTACAGCAGTTCCACCTTGAGCTAGTTCGTAAATATGCGGCAGGGCTGTTTCAATGCGTAGAATCGCCATCGCAACTTGATGTGTGTAGCCTGAAAATTCTTGGGCTAAAGTTAGTGGTGTAGCGTCCATTGTATGAGTGCGGCCAATTTTGATGATCCCATCAAACTCAACAGTTTTGGCTTGCAATGCCTGATGTAGCGCTCGCAACCCTGGAAGGGTTACATCGCGTGCCATCATAGCAGCAGCAATGTGCATAGCTGTTGGAAAGGTGTCGTTGGAGGATTGGCCCATGTTGCAATGATCATTAGGATGAATTGGGTCTTTTGATCCAATAACTCCGCCCATCATCTCGATAGCTCGGTTTGCAATTACTTCGTTGGCATTCATATTAGATTGGGTACCAGATCCTGTTTGCCAAACTACTAGTGGAAAATGATCATCAAGTAAGCCATTAACCACTTCATTCGCCGCGTCTTGGATTGCTTGGCCTTTGTCTGCCGATATTTTGCCTAAGCTGGTGTTTGCCTTTGCGCAAGCCTGTTTTATTACCCCAAGGGCACGCACGATTGCCACAGGCTGTTTTTCCCAACCAATTGGAAAGTTAATTAATGAACGCTGCGTTTGCGCTCCCCAATACTTTTTGGAAGGAACTTCAAGCGGGCCGAAGCTGTCTGTTTCTGTACGTGTTATCGTCATGGGATGCCCTTTCTCTGTTTAAGAAAGGTTTACGCATGTAGGCCTAGAGGCGCAATGATCTCTACGCTGGTTTCATTACTTTCGAAAACTGTCGAGGCTAACAACCTGACCTTCGGCCTTTGGTTTGTCACTTGGCTCGGCATTTTCATGCATTGGAGCGTCTGCGACAGGTTGAGTTGCGGGGTTTGCGTCGCTGGAGTCCTCCTCTTCAGATTGTTCAAAGCGTAAGCCAAATTCTACCGAAGGGTCAACAAATGTCCTTAAAGCCATAAAGGGAATATAAAGAGGTTCAGGGTTATCACCAAAATTAAGAGTTATTGAGAAGCCATCGTTTGTGACCTCAAGATTATCAAACCAATGCTGCACTACGATTGTCATCTCATCTGGATAGCGATCTGATAGCCAATCAGCAATTTCTACATCTGGGTGCATAGTGTCAAAGGTAATAAAAAAATGGTGATCACCAGGCAATTTGCCAGTACTAGCAATATCTTGCAGCAGACGTTGGATAAGACTGCGCATCGCATCGTGCATCATATTGCCATAATCGATCATTCTTACCACCATAAGTTTTTATTTCTTGCATTTATATTACTTCATTTTTTGGGAAACAAAAGACCGGCTAGGCAGTTAGGTAAAAGAAAGTAAAACTGAGAGCAGTGCCATAATGGGCAAGACTCAAATTCCATCCCATTTTAGCTACACGAGAAGTCCTGTGGTAACGCTTGATAAGATTAAAGCCAGGCCGTTAAAAGATTGTATTTTTAGTATAACAATGTCGAAGGGGCTAATGCAAAGCTTGTCTGTAGCTCAAACCAAATTTAGCCTGCAAACTAAATTGAGGTGCTTGCTACCACGCCCGCTACGGCTGGGGTGATTCCAGCTAATCCGCGTGCCAGCCATCTCAAAGCCATCAATCGCTCCAAATGCGATGCAACAAAAATACCCATAAAAGTAGAATAAAAGTTGCCCATAGGGTGAGGCCCCCGGCTAGTAATACCAAACACAAAACATTTTATTTGTTGTCTGTGAGAAATTCAATAAAATTTTGTCATAAGTATTAACGGACTGAGTGTAGCTTTTGCGAGGCCTACGGTATCCACTATTTGTGGTGCTGTGTTCCAACATAGATCTCCTACAGCGGTTTGGCCGAGATATCCTAAGACCGCATAGGCACCTCCGAATGTAACTATGGCAAGCGCTGAAAATATGAGGCAACCTTTGTCAAAAATGCATCTTGAAACAGCCATAAAAGTTCAAAAGTTGTTGCCCAAAGTGAAATAAGGAGTATTGAAAATGTTCATTGTAAATTTGGGGCTGATCGGTGTGTTAGTTTTTGTTTTCTACCTTTCGGCAACGCTAGAGCGCCCCAGATTTCGGTAGTCAAAACTACCCATGGGTAGGCCAAGTTGGGAATCGTAATTGTGCAAAAACCCGTTCCTGCAATGGCCCAGGACGTTGGTGCAAGTAGCGCACGTTTTGAAATTTTTATCAGCGTTTGTATTACAATAATAGCGACACAGGCTTTGATGCCCATAAATGTCGAAACCCTCCATATATTTTATCCAAAATGTACATAAACAAAAGCTAGTACAAAAATTATCAAGGCGCTGGGCAAGACAAATAACGTGCCATTAATCAAGCCTCCGTGTACCCCAAACAAGCGCTAGCCGAGATAGGTGGCCAGTTGCATAGCTTCTGGACCTGGCAGCAGCATGTAAAATGATAATGCCTACAAAAAATCTGCTTGAAAAATCCAGTCACGCTTATCGACTAGTTCATTCTACATCAAAGCAATCTGAGCTGGAGGTCCACCAAAGGATAAAAGTCTGATTTTGCCTGCTACAGCACTAAACTCTTGGAGTGTAACTGGCGGGTTCTTCTGGTTTTGGAGTCGCATTCTAAGCACCTTTTTTAAGAAATGGCTTAAGCTTCAGATTTGTACACGGCGAGATTTAGGTACATTCGCTTTTTTTGCTTTTAGTTTGTCACAAAATAACGTTTCCTTAGATAGAAATCAGCTACACTCCTAAAGCCCTTGAAGCTAGTTTCCTGACACGCCATGACTTTACTGCTGGGCGCCAACGCTGGCTGCACTTTTACAGGCGGTGTGTTGATCCATAATGAGACGTATGTGACGGCCTATGTACAATTCTTATCTAAAAGAGCTGAAATCACTTTGTGATGTGCGCGCGATCAATATAATTCAGTTGTGAAAGTGGAGGTTTCTGTTGCCAGGCACCTCCGAGCCC
>JAVLEV010000087.1:0-6506 GCA_031920365.1 Planktomarina sp.
CTAGTGATCAGGTTCAATTGATTTTAACTGAGCTGTAAATCTTAGTAAAAATTGGCTGTAGGGCTTAGAAGTGTGACGCACTTAACAAGTAGATAGTTATTAATAATGCATTCAAATAATTTGATGCACTTGTTAAATCTATCTTCAAAGATAGGAGGCGTGTTTCCGATTGGCGCATGGGCAATTATTTACTGCCGCACACGCAAGTCTAAATGTCGGATTTACTCTGCTTTTTTAAATACGATAGCAGTACATGCAACGGTATACCTTGGTCATGGGGCCACAGTGGGAGATAAAAATGAGTTATAAGTCGGATATAGAAATTGCACGTGGCGCTTCAAAGGCACTGATTCAGGAGATTGGTGCGAAGATTGGCATTGGTACTGAAGACCTTCTTCCCTATGGCCACGATAAGGCCAAGGTAAGCCAGTCGTTCATTAACTCGGTGCAGAACCGTGAGAATGGCAAGTTGATTTTGGTTACTGCGATTAACCCAACCCCTGCTGGTGAAGGTAAGACTACAACCACTGTTGGGCTTGGTGATGGGTTAAACCGCATTGGCAAAAAAGCAATGGTTTGTATCCGTGAGGCCTCCCTAGGGCCAAATTTTGGTATGAAGGGTGGCGCTGCTGGGGGGGGCTATGCACAGATCGTTCCCATGGAAGATATGAACCTGCATTTTACAGGTGATTTTCATGCGATTACATCAGCCCACAGTCTACTGTCTGCCATGATCGATAATCATATTTATTGGGGCAATGACTTGGAGATTGATACACGCCGCGTTGTGTGGCGCCGAGTTGTGGACATGAATGACCGAGCTTTACGCCAGATTACAGCCTCTTTAGGCGGAGTATCGAATGGATTTCCTCGCGAAACTGGCTTTGACATTACAGTTGCATCCGAAGTAATGGCAATTCTCTGTCTAGCAAACAACCTTACAGATCTACAGAAACGTCTGGGCGATATGATCGTAGCCTACCGTCGTGACCGTAGCCCAGTTTTTGCGCGTGACATAAAAGCAGATGGTGCGATGACCGTTTTACTCAAAGATGCAATGCAGCCAAACTTGGTGCAAACATTGGAAAATAACCCAGCCTTTGTGCATGGCGGTCCTTTTGCCAATATCGCACATGGCTGTAATTCCGTTATTGCAACCACCACTGCGCTGAAGCTTTGCGACTATGTTGTGACTGAAGCCGGATTTGGGGCTGATTTAGGGGCTGAAAAATTCCTCAACATTAAATGTCGAAAGGCTGGCCTTGCACCGTCTGCGGTAGTACTTGTAGCCACAGTCCGCGCAATGAAGATGAACGGCGGTGTGGCCAAAGCTGATTTAGGCCCTGAGAATGTAACAGCAGTTGAAGCTGGTTGCCCAAATTTGGGCCGCCATATCGAGAACCTGAAAAGCTTCGGTGTCCCAGTAGTTGTGGCGATCAATCACTTTGTAACTGATACTGAAGCTGAGGTTCAGGCTGTAAAAGATTACGTGTCCAGCCAAGGATCTGAAGCTATTGTCTCACAGCATTGGGAATTTGGCAGCAAGGGGTCTGAGGCCCTTGCAATCCGCGTTGCGGAAATTGCTGATGCTGATATGGCAAATTTTGCACCAATCTATCCAGATGAAATGCTACTAGCGGATAAAATTCAGACAATTTGTAAACGGATTTATCGTGCCGATGAAGCCTTAATGGACCAAAAAATTCGCAACCAGCTCAAGGAATGGGAAGATCAAGGTTATGGACACTTGCCAGTTTGCATGGCTAAAACCCAATATAGCTTTAGCACTGATCCAAATTTGCGTGGTGCACCTGTTGGGCATTCCGTCCCTGTCCGCGAAGTTCGCCTGTCGGCTGGGGCTGGATTTGTAGTCGTGGTCTGTGGTGAAATTATGACTATGCCGGGTCTGCCACGTAAACCTGCCGCTGAAACTATTATGCTCAATGATGCTGGTGAGATTGAAGGTTTGTTCTAAGGCCTGTGTCCGCCAATTTGGTGGGGGCACGAACATGGTTATAGTATTTTGACCAGATGCAATTTGATATAATGAAAAATATGAGCCGTAGGAGACCTCAAATGGCAGCAGAGATAATTGATGGTAAAGCATTTGCCGGACGTGTGCGCGGGCAGGTGGCTAAACACGTTGCACGTTTGAAGGCAGAGCATGCGATTGTGCCGGGACTTGCTGTGGTTTTGGTCGGTGAAGATCCCGCCAGTCAGGTATATGTGCGCTCCAAGGGAAAGTTGACTGTTGAGGTTGGCATGCATTCTGTAGAGCACAAGCTGGATGTGAACACCTCAGAGGCTGATTTGCTTGCGGTGATTGCTGAGTTGAACGCAGACCATACCATTCATGGTATTTTAGTTCAGCTACCCCTACCGAAGCACTTGAACGAAGATTTAGTAATCAGCAGCATTAACCCTGCTAAGGATGTTGATGGGTTTCACATCTCGAATGTGGGTCTTTTGGGAACAGGACAAAAATCCATGGTGCCGTGCACGCCTTTAGGCTGTCTGATGATGCTGCGTGATCACTTTGGCTCTCTGTCTGGCTGTGATGCTGTAGTGATTGGGAGGTCCAATATCGTAGGCAAGCCAATGGCACAACTGTTACTTGCGGATAGCTGTACAGTGACAATAGCGCATTCGCGCACTAAAGACCTACCGGATGTTGTCCGCAGGGCTGATATTGTAGTGGCTGCAGTTGGCCGTGCCGAGATGGTCCCCGGCGACTGGATTAAGCCGGGCGCCGTTGTGATTGACGTTGGCATTAATAGAATTCCAGCACCCGAGAAAGGTGAGGGTAAAATGAAGTTGGTTGGCGATGTGGATTATGCCAGCTGTGCAGAGGTTGCAGGAGCTATTACCCCTGTTCCAGGCGGTGTGGGTCCAATGACTATTGCCTGTCTTTTGGCCAATACTCTGACTGCCACCTGCAGGGCAAACGGCCTGCCTGAACCTGAAGGGCTAACAGTTTAAAAGCAATACTTGCAAGCGGGGGTAAAGGGCGAGGGTCTGCTATGTCTAATTATTTGCCAAGTGAGTTGCCTCCTGTTTTTCAGAGTTGGTTTGATCAAAAGGGTTGGACGCTGCACCCGCATCAAATAGAAATGTTTGTGCGCCGGGGTGATCCGGCAACCTTACTTATTGCGCCTACGGGCTGTGGTAAAACGATGGCTGGGTTTTTGCCCAGCCTTGCTGAACTTTCTGAGGCGCCGCACCTAGGTATGCACACCCTATATATCTCTCCACTCAAGGCTTTAGCTGCAGATATTAAACGCAATCTGCGCGAGCCAGTTGAGCAGATGGGGCTTGATATTCGAATTGAAGATCGCACTGGAGACACCAGTCCTACGCAAAAACGTAGACAGCGCTCTGATCCACCCCATATTATGCTAACCACACCTGAAAGCCTAGCTCTACTGACCAGCTACGGTGATGCCCACCGAATTTTTTCGGGTCTCAAGCGGGTTGTGATAGATGAAATTCATGCGCTGAGCGAAAGTAAGCGTGGGGATCAGTTGATGCTCGCTTTGGCATCTATTCAACGGCTTTGCCCTCAAATGCAGCGTGTAGGCCTTTCGGCAACTGTCGAAGATCCGCAGGCTATAGCGCAATTTCTAGCATGCCACCCAGACCCCTGTGCTATAGTCCAGGCGGATGTGGGCCCATTACCGGATATTGAGATGTTGCAGATTGAGGCAGTGGCACCCTGGATGGGTGGCAATGCTGCCTATGCCATTCCTGCCGTTTTGCGTGAAGTAGCCAGCCATAAAACCACTTTAATTTTTCATAATACTCGTGCTCAAGCTGAGATTTTTTTCCATAATCTTTGGCTAGCTAATGACGAGGGTTTGCCCATAGGCATTCACCATGGTTCTTTATCACGTGAACAGCGTCTACGTGTTGAGGAGGCTATGGTTCGAGGTGACCTCAAAGCTATTGTTTGTACTGGTTCACTGGATTTGGGCATAGACTGGGGTGATGTAGATTTAGTGATCCAGATAGGTGCACCTAAAAACGTAAAACGCTTGGTGCAACGCATCGGGCGCGCTAACCATCGCCATAATTCTCCATCAAAAGCGCGGCTAGTGCCGGCTAATCGATTTGAGGTAGTTGAATGTGTGGCAGCCCTTCAGGCAGTGCGGGCGCATGACTTGGATGGTGAACCACGCGGTAGTGGCCCGCGTGATGTATTGTGTCAACATATTTTGATTGCGGCCTGCGCTGGCCCGTTTGATGCGGATGAGCTTTATGCTCAGGTGAAAACAGCTGGTAGTTATGCAGGACTAAGCCGCACAGGTTTCAACGATTGTTTAGTATTTTGTGCCACTGGTGGCTACGCTTTGAAAGCTTATGATCGTTGGCGTCGTCTGTTGCAGACAGCAGATGGCAGGTGGCATCTGCGCGACCCTCGAGCAGCGCAACGTATTCGGATGAACATAGGAACTATTCAAGACATAGATCTGCTCAAAGTGCGGCTACGCGGTCGTGGTGGTAAGTCCTTGGGTCAGGTTGAGGAAGCTTTTGCTGCTACGCTTAGCCCTGGGGATACATTTTTGATTGGGGGACAAATTGTCCGTTACGATGGGCTGCGTGAGATGATTGTAGAAGTCTCTCGCACGGCTGCGAAGAAGCCTAAGATTGCAACTTTCAGCGGTACAAAATTTGCTACGTCAACTCAGCTCAGTAAGCGTATTTTAGAAATATTTAAGAGTGATGATTGGCTGGAACTTCCAACCTACATCCGTAATTGGATAGCCCTTCAACGGCAGGTGAGCCAGGTGCCGCAGGCAGATCGTTTACTGGTGGAAACCTTTCCGCATGAGGGACGATCAGCGAGCGTTTTTTATGGTTTTGCCGGGCGAAATGCGATGCAAACCTTGGGCTTACTTCTGTCTAAGAGGATGGAGGATACAGGGCTAGATCCGTTGGGCTTTGTTGCGACAGATTATGCTGTGATGATCTGGGGCCTTGAGCCAGTTGTGGATCCCACAACCTTACTCGCAGCAGAGGGTTTGCATGATGGGCTGGCCACTTGGCTTTCCAGTAACGCGGTGATGAAACGTACGTTTCGCGCGAGTGCTGTAATTGCTGGGCTTATTGAGCGCAACGCACCTGGCAGCAAGAAATCTGGTAAACAGGCAACTTTTTCATCTGATATCTTATATGATACATTGCTAAAATATGATCCTGACCATCTTTTGATGCAAATCACTCGTGAAGAGGTGCGCAAAGGTTTGGTGGATTTTGGCCGTATTGATGAGATGCTGATACGGATTTCAGGACGGATAGACCATGTGATTTTGGATCGAGTGACCCCTTTTGCAGCGCCGCTTTTTCTTGAAATGGGTAAGGTCCCCATAAAAGGTAAAGCTGAAGAGCGCCTTTTGGCTGAGGAAACTGCACGATTGATGAAAGGTTCGGGGCTGAATATGATTGACCACATTAACCTAGAATAATTCTTGCCATGCCCCCCTAAAGTGCGCGATGCACAAGGTATGGCAGATGGGCATGTTTTCTCTTTATTTGGTGCGCAGCTGACGGCGCGGGCCTCGGGTTTGCTGTGGTGGGCACATAGGCGTATTCTGTGTGTGTCTGACCTCCATCTGGGCAAGGCAGACCGCTTGGCGCGCCGCTCAGGAGTGATGTCTCCGCCCTATGAAACAACTGATACATTATTGCGTCTTGAGGCTGAGATTGACGCACTTGGACCGGCTATCGTGATTTGCCTTGGTGACAGCTTTGACGACCTGGCCGCAGCGAAAAGTTTGGATAACGTGGAAGTCCAGTGGTTATACAGACTGCAGTCTGGGCGCCAATGGATTTGGATTGAAGGCAACCATGATCCTGGCCCTGTTGAATTTGCAGGCCAACATTTGGCTGAGTTTCGTGATGGTCCCCTGGTGTTTCGCCATATTTCTCAAAAAAGTGCCGAGGCTGAGGTGTCAGGCCACTACCATCCAAAAGCCAGAGTGCAGGTGCGTAATCGTTCAGTGACACGGCCTTGTTTTTTATATGATGATAAGCGGGTAATTTTACCAGCTTTTGGGACCTTCACTGGTGGGATGCGCAGTGATGCCCCTGTTCTAAAAGACATTATGCAGCGGCAGGCTTTTGCGGTGCTGACTGGCGAAGCCTGCCATGTTATACCAATGCCACAGGAGTGAATATGCAACGTATCTATCAGAGTTTTGGTCGCCAAACCATGATGCAAACTTTAGGTGCACAGTTAGGAGAGGTGCGGGTTGGTTGTGTCGAAATCACTGCGGCTATTTTGCCTAGCAGCCTACAACAACATGGCTATGCTCATGCGGCTTTGATCTTTGCGATTGGCGATAGTGCGGCGGGCTACGCTGCGCTGTCTGTGATGGCTGAGGAGTTTGAGGTTTTGACCGCGGAAATGAAAATCAACTTGCTTGCTTCCGGGCGCGATGGCCCTTTGCGAGCTGTCGGTACGGTTGAGAAGTCAGGCAGGCGCTTGATTATTGTGCGGGCTGATGTGT
>JAVLEV010000087.1:6606-8657 GCA_031920365.1 Planktomarina sp.
GTCGGTACGGTTGAGAAGTCAGGCAGGCGCTTGATTATTGTGCGGGCTGATGTGTATGATGGAGAAATTAAAGTTGCCCTTATGCAGGGGACGATGGTTCCGATAAAAGTATGAGGAGTTGATTTATTTAGTGATTAGAAATCACTAAATACTATTGGTTTGGTTTATTCAAAGCTCTAAATATATTCATGATTGTTCTTAAACACCTAAAAATATAATAGATAGAAATACAAGGAATACACCCATCCATTGTTTTGGTGTCATTTTTTCTTTTAAGAAGGCCCATGCTAAAATGACTGTAACGAGCCCAAATACTGAGGCTGTCACTGATGCGAATGCTGCAAATTTTTGGGTACCAGCGTAAATCACGACAGCCAGTGCTATCGCATCTAGAACGCCCATTGCTGCAAGCAACGGCAGTTGTGCAATGCTAGGCTTTAAGTTGATATGATAAGGCAAAGCGATGCAGCAGATCGTGAAAATACCTGCTAATCTTGTGAGCAGTATGACTGGTAATTCTGCGCCAAGTGCTGCTGCTGATTGCCCAGCAGCGAAGCTGCCAAAAAATCCTATAGCACCCGCCGTGGCCCATAGGATTGCTAGGCGCTGGGTACCTTGGCTATTTTCACTGTCGCCTTTAGCCACAATTGTGATGCCAATTATAATGGCTAATACAGAAAATATGTGAACGCTTGAAATAGGCTCTCCTGACCAAGCTGCAAGCCCAACTGAGAGAATAGGATAAGATCCAACTATTGGGGATACTAATCTAACAGGCCCGATGGCGAAGGCCTT
This sequence comes from Planktomarina sp., assembly GCA_031920365.1. Lineage (GTDB taxonomy): Bacteria > Pseudomonadota > Alphaproteobacteria > Rhodobacterales > Rhodobacteraceae > Planktomarina. The sequence continues at coordinate 7,402 of JAVLEV010000087.1, forward strand.
ATACAGTGCGACGGCAGCTAGTGTGAACAACCCACCCGAGAGGAAAGCACGTTTCAAGGCAGGGTTAGTAAGATCTTCCCAGTTTCCAAAATAAACGCATATGGGGGCCAATAGCACCGCTCCAAAGCACAGCACTGTGAAAATGGCAGCCATTATTCCTGTACGCTGGCTTACATACCTCACACAGATGTCATGTACTCCCCAGCATAAGGCTGCGACTAGCCCAAGGCCGAGTGATAAGATCATTTACCCGGCCGAAAAAACGGAATTAGGAAGACTAGGCAGGCCAGTAAAAAGAAAAGTGAGCCTACCATACCCCAAAAACTTCCTATTGAAGCTACGATAAAGCCCAGTGCTGACAGGATAAATAGTACCCACCCTATAAAATTTATTTGATTGTTGCTCATCGTTGTTCTCTAGTTATTGCCGAAAGGCCCAAAATTAGTTATTCTTTTAATTAAAGATTTATTCCGGTGATGCAACATCAGTAGTGTGGAGCTTAAAAATGTTGGACGATACTTTTCCTAAGGTACAGCCAGGACCTCCAAAGCCCAGTGGAATTTTAGCGCCATCTATGTTTTCAATGCTGCCTGGAACTGAGCGTTATGTGGTACTAGGCTGTGGTGCAGTATTGATTGCGTTGGAGCCGGGTGATCAAATTATAGTAACGAATGAAGAGGGCGGTCAGCCGTGTGAGGTCTTAGCCTTGGACGAAAAAGGCCGCAGTTCCTCTGGTCTTCTTGGGCTAACCCCTAATTGTAATGCCTCAGGTTTAAAAAATCTTTTGGTTGACGGTGATTTATCCCTTCGTTCTGTACGTTTGGGGCTGGAGGCACGGGGTGTTGATCTCAATTTAGTTATGGCTATTCGATTTTTTGATGAGTTGACCCCGGCAAAATCTGAGATCCAGATGCGTGCGGAGAAAGCAGGTATTGTGGTGATTGCGGCTCCAGGCGGCATTATGGATTTTGAAATGCAAGATACTGCCACACCACTTATCGTGACGATCAAACGTGCAGTGGTCAAACAGGCTAAAAAATTTGAACTACCAGACCCTTTGGCCGATCCCCTTGCAGATATTCGTATCCATTCGGCCACTGCGGAGAGCTATTTTGTGAAGGCTGGGGATTACATTCAAGTTTATGATGTTAATGGGCGGCAGTGCACTGACTTTCAATGCTTTTCTGCCCGAAAGCTCGACCAGGGTGTTGAACATGCTCTGGATGTAACGACCACGCGCACACTTATGGGCCACG
>JAVLEV010000088.1:0-8556 GCA_031920365.1 Planktomarina sp.
TATTAAAGCATTATTTACTGCTGACAGCTTGATGGTCATGGGATGTGGACGACTTTTTGAAGGTTCAGCAGTGCAGATGTGGCAGAGCCTACTTCAGCTAAAAACCTTACCAGGCGATACACTCGTCTATTCTGGCCATGAATACACAGCCAACAATATGGCGTTTGCTTTATCTCTAGGTGAGAATAATCCAGCTGTTGCCACCCGCGCAGCGCAAATCATGACAGACCGTGCCGCAGGGCGTGCAACGGTCCCAAGCTTACTAAGCCTCGAACTAAAAACAAATCCTTTTTTGCGCGCCGATGATCCCATCATTCAGGCAACTGTTGGCATGAAGGGCAACACGCCTTCAGATGTTTTTGCAGAAATCAGGAGATTAAAAGATGATTTCTAATAAAAATTTGATCATAAATTAGCGATGTTGAAGGTTTTGGAACATAAAATGCATATTGCCCCTTGAAGGTTGCCGAAGAAAACCGAAGTCTATAACCAAGAGCGGTCGATATGATCGTGTAATAACTAGGAGCGTCGCGTGCCATCATTTTCTTCAACTTTGGAAAACGCCATTCATGAAGCTTTAGCCGCTGCGAATGCGCGCAAGCATGAATTGGCTACCTTAGAACATTTACTTCTAGCGCTTTTAGACGAGCCCGATGCAGCAAAAGTTATGCGCGCATGCTCTGTGGATTTAAAAATTCTGCGTAAAAGCCTTGTTGATTTCATCGAGGATGACCTCTCCACACTGATTACAGATGTCGACGGATCTGAAGCGGTGCCTACAGCCGCTTTCCAGCGAGTTATCCAACGCGCAGCTATCCATGTTCAATCATCGGGTCGTACCGAAGTGACTGGTGCAAACGTTTTGGTTGCGATATTTGCTGAGCGCGAGAGTAATGCTGCCTTCTTTTTACAGGAACAAGAGATGACCCGTTATGATGCAGTGAATTTCATTGCGCATGGAGTAGCCAAAGACCCCGACTTTGTGGAAAGCCGCCCGGTTGTAGGTGCAGATGAAGATGAAACTACGTTTGACGGCGAAGCTGGAGAAACCGCCGAAAAAGAGAGTGCGTTGGCAAAATATTGCGTCGATTTAAACGCAAAATCAATTCAAGGTGATGTAGATCCGCTAATTGGGCGAGATCTCGAGGTGGAGCGGTGTATTCAGGTTCTCTGCCGCCGCCGTAAAAACAACCCCCTCTTAGTGGGCGATCCTGGGGTTGGGAAAACCGCCATAGCAGAAGGTCTCGCCCGCAAAATTACCCAAGGCCAGACCCCTACTATACTCTCAAAAACTACGATCTATTCGCTGGATATGGGGTCTTTACTGGCAGGTACCCGCTACCGAGGAGATTTTGAAGAACGACTAAAAGCAGTGATGACCGAAATGGAAGACCATGAGGATGCGGTCCTATTCATTGATGAAATTCACACAGTGATCGGTGCTGGCGCAACATCTGGTGGCGCAATGGATGCATCAAACCTGCTCAAACCTGCCTTACAAGGCGGCAAACTACGTTGCATGGGCTCTACCACATACAAAGAGTTTCGTCAGCATTTTGAAAAAGATCGTGCTCTGGCGCGCAGGTTTCAGAAAATTGATGTAGCCGAACCTTCCGTGGAAGACAGTATTAAAATTCTGAAAGGATTGAAGCCCTATTTCGAAGAACATCACGATGTTAAATATACATCAGACGCTATTAAAACTGCGGTCGAGCTTGCAGCGAGGTACATAAACGACCGAAAGTTGCCAGATAAAGCTATTGATGTGATCGATGAAGCTGGTGCAGCGCAACATTTGCTTAGCGATAGCAAGCGTCGTAAAACAATTGGAGTCAAAGAGATTGAGACTGTAGTTGCAAAAATTGCACGTATTCCACCCAAAACCGTGTCCAAAGATGACGCCGAAGTTCTGCGCGATCTCGAGGCCGGGTTAAAGAGGGTAGTCTTCGGTCAGGATCCCGCTATTGAGACGTTAGCCTCGGCAATAAAACTAGCCCGAGCTGGGTTGCGCGAGCCAGAAAAACCAATTGGGAATTACCTTTTTGCTGGTCCAACAGGAGTTGGGAAAACCGAAGTAGCTAAGCAATTAGCAGATGGTTTGGGCGTAGAGCTCATACGTTTTGACATGTCAGAATATATGGAAAAACACGCCATTAGCCGTTTGATTGGCGCGCCTCCAGGCTATGTCGGTTTTGACCAAGGGGGCATGCTGACAGATAGTGTGGATCAGAATCCTCATTGCGTATTGTTGCTCGACGAAATTGAGAAGGCGCATCCAGATGTGTTCAACATTTTGCTCCAAGTCATGGATCATGGAAAACTGACCGACCATAACAGTCGCACCACTGACTTCCGCAACGTTGTGTTAATCATGACTTCCAATGCAGGGGCTTCAGAGATGTCAAAAGCTGCTATTGGTTTTGGCAGAGATCGCCGCGAAGGCGAAGACACTGCAGCCATTGAACGTACTTTCACACCAGAATTTCGCAACCGCTTGGATGCCGTTGTGAGTTTTGCGCCGCTTGGCCGCGATGTGATTGCACAAGTGGTTGAGAAGTTTGTGTTGCAACTAGAAGCTCAGCTGATGGATAGAAATGTAACAATTGAAATCACAAAAGCTGCAGCAGACTGGCTTGGTGATAAAGGTTATGACAACAAAATGGGAGCTCGTCCTTTAGGTCGTGTGATCCAAGAACACATCAAAAAGCCATTGGCCGAAGAATTGCTGTTTGGTAAATTAACTAAGGGCGGAAACGTAAAAGTAGGCGTTAAGGACGGAGAGTTGAATTTACATATAGACAAACCGCAAAAGCAGCGGATTACTAATAAGGCGAAAAAGCCACCTCTGCTCACAGCAGAATAGAAAAAAGGCCTTAAGGCAAGTTAGGGCTGGGTCTAAATCCAGATCCAGTCTATTTACCCATAAAGAGTTATTTTTCCGTAAGTTTTAATTCAATTCGGCGGTTTTGCGCGCGGGCAGCTCGTGTATTTTTTCGGTTTAAAGGTTGAAATTCTCCAAACCCATTCGCAGACAAGCGACGCGGTTCCATATTTTGATCATTAACCAGTAGTAAAACAACTGACAAAGCACGTGCCTGGCTTAACTCCCAATTACTTCGAAAGGTGCTCCCAGCCAGCAATGGCTGATCGTCAGTGTGGCCATCAACCTGTAAAATCCAATCAATACCGGTGGGCATCTGTGCCGCAATATCTTTCAAGAGTGTTGATATTTTTGCAATTTCGCGTTTACCAGCCGCCGACAGCTCCGCCCCGCCAGAAGGGAATAAAATCTCAGATGAAAATACAAATCGATCCCCAACAATACGAACCCCTTCAATCCCTTCGAGCAACCCACGCATCCGGCCAAAGAAATCAGATTTATACTGTTCAAGAGATTTTGCTTCTATGGCAAGACGGGCCGCTTCTTCTGCAAGCAACTCTTTCTCAATAGCTTCCAACGCAAGGTTCTTCCTAGCCTCAGAGGCCGCTTGAGCCAAAGCCATATTCAGGTCGCTGCCCAAATTCGTTATTTTGACGTTATTTTCCTCATCTCTGCGGCGATAATCACCCAATATCGACTGTAATCCACCAATTTGAGCTTGTAACTCACGAACAGATTCGCTCAAAACCACCATTTGGCGCTGCGCTTCAGTTGAGATTTCTTCTGAATCTCGCAATTCTGCTTGAGCTGTAGCCAAAAGGGCAGCTGTAACTTCAGCTTCTGTTAGCTCTAGCTCTGCAGTTTGACGCGCCGCAAGTGCCCGCGCTAAAGCCTCTCGTAATGGTACGGTAGCATCAAGTTCAGATTGCACAATCTGTAGCTCCGCCTCGCGGTTTTCCAGCCGCAGCAACACTTCTTGCAGTCGTTGCAGTGTCGCATCCCCTTGCTCCTGTAAGGCAGCAAGCTGCTCTTGCGGTAACTCTTTAGCTTTTTTTTCTGCATCCAAGGCGAGTAATGCCAGCGATAGCTTATCGTCTAAACCCACGCTCGCTATTTGCGCCGCAGCAAGCAGTGCGAGCGTCTGTTCGGCCTTTTTACGTTGGTCGTTCAGCTGCAGGGTTATAGAAGATAGGGCAGCTTCACTATTTTCCAGGTCTTTACGAAGCTTTTCAGACGCAGCCGCCATCGCAAATCGCTCTATCTGCTTTTGCGTCAGCGCCGCATCCGCCTCAGATAATTGTTTACGGAGTATAGCCGCAGCGACCATTTCCTGTTCACCTTTATCAAGCGCATTATTAAGTGTTTTGGCCTGCTCTTGAAGAGCTTGGTTAGCTTGCTCTAGCATCGTTGTACGCTCTTGCTGGGATGCAAGTAGTGCCAAAGTATTAGATAGATTAGCACTGGTGACTTGAGTGTCCCTACGCATATCAAATAACATTTCATCCAACAACTCACGCTGTTTTTCAGCCAAAGCAGCCCTTTCAATCTGAGCAGTAATGGTTGCTTGTGCTGTGATCAGCGATTGTTGTAAGCTGGCTCTTTTGGTATCGATTTCTGCAGTGCTATCAGCTTCCTGAGCCTGTTTAGCCAACATTTGCCGTACCCGTGTCTCAAAATCTACAATTATTGTATTGGCCGACACCTTTTCCGCCTCAAGCTCTGAAACTTGGCTCTCAACATCTACAATACGGGCCATATCTTCCATGGACTGTGCCACTAATAAAGTTAGTTCAGCTTCGAGTTGAGTGATCTGGCCAGCTGAAGAAGCCTGCTTTTGCAGTAAGGAAGCAACCTGTGTCTCAAAATCAGAAATTTCTACATCCGCCTGTGCATTGGCATTTTGTAATTCTGATACCTGTAGCTTAAATTTTTCAATATCGCCCTCAGCTTGCCCCTGTAAGGCCAGGAGATTAGCAACCTTTATCTCAAAGTCGTTAATCTTGCTGTTCGCGGTATTGAGGTCAGCGAGACGTGCTTCGCGCTGCGCAGTAAGTGTTGAGATGAGAGCAAGTTGGTCGCTACCCTCCAATTTAGCTTTGGCCAAAGATGAATCCAAACCAGCAACCTGATCACGGAGATTGGCGGCTGTGGCCCGTTCCAGCCCAAGTGCATCCCCGAGAGCTGAAATTTGTACAGACAGCCCTTCTAATTGGTCATTCTTTTGTATGACATCAAGGTTCAACTCTTCCAGTTGGACATCTTGCCCCTTGATAGTTTCCTGCAACACAAATTGCATCACCATGAAGATGGTCAAAACAAACATCAAAACCAGTAATAAACCAGTCATAGCATCGACAAATCCTGGCCAAATTGAGGCTTGAAACCTTGCGCCAGTTCGTCGAGACAGTGCCACGCCTAGCCCTGGTCGCTATTGGAGGGGCGAGCGAGAGACCTAATAGCTTTAGTGAGGTTTGCAAGATCACTGCGGATTTCCGACAAGCTTTCTTGCCGACCAGAAGATACTTCTTCCAAAACTCGCAACATTTGCACATCTATCGATCGCAGGCGCATGCGGCTTTCAGCGTCAATACCATCCCCGCCACTTTCCCCCATCCGCGCAATCATCCTCTCTTGGCTTGTAGCAACTCGTTCCAAAGCTTGTGTTTGGCCCTGATCAAGTTTTTGGGTCAGTTTCTCAATTGTTGAAGTAAGCGCAATTAAATGCGATTCTACTTCCGCTTGGCCCTGGCTAGTTTGCGAATACATCTGCGCCATACCATCCATCTGTTCAGACATCTGTTCCATCATCGCTCCAAGCATCGTCTGATCACCACCACCTTCGCCTTCGCCACCAGAAAAACCAACACGGGTGATGGTGGAGAGCCATTCCTCCAACTCGCCATAGAAGCGATTCTGACCCCGACCTGAAAATACCTCCAAAAGGCCAACAATAAGGGAGCCCGCAAGACCCAGTAAAGAGGAAGCAAACGCAACTCCCATGCCATCCAACTGACCTTCCAGGCCACGTTGAAGCCTAGAAAAAATATCGACTGCGCTTTCATTATCAGCGGGCGTCAGGGATTGGATGGTTTGTACCAAAGCAGGAACAGTGGTAGCCAAACCATAAAAGGTGCCTAAAAGGCCAAGAAAAATAAGGGTATTGGTGATATAACGTGTTAATTCACGCTGTTCATCAATCCGCGTAGATACACTGTCCAAGATCGAGCGCGACGAAGCAGAGCCTAACTGTGTCCTAGCGCCACGGCCTCCCAAAAGGCTAGCCAAGGGCAGGAGTAATTGTGGTGGCTTAGCCATTTCATGTCCATCACGCTGGGTAACAAACCCCTCAATCCATTGCACTGAATAAATGAGTGACAATACTTGTTGAAAACACGTGGCAACCCCAATTATGAACACACATAGAATAAAGATATTCAAATAGGGATTGGCCATAAATGTTGGTCCAACACTTGGGTAGGCGAGATAGCCCAGCGCCGCCACCCCTGCCACAATTGCCAACATAGTTAAAATTTGGCTAAATGGTTGTGAGAACTGCGGATTTTGATCTCGACGTATATGATCCATGGTAAGGCCTTGCCTTCAAAAATTCTAAGTTGTTACTTTACTTCCCAACAGCCTTTAAGCCAAGCAGTTATACAAATCCCGTTAATTTTGAGACTTCCTTTGCTAGATAATCTAACTCCGGATCTGCTATTTGCAACGATTGCAGCAGTTCAGCGGTATTATACAAATATTCAGGATTCGGTCCACGCCCCCCAACGGCGCCAGCAATGATGCGAGCTTGGTGGTCTAAATCGTATTGACAATATTGCACATGGCTACGGTCCACTAAGTAGGTCACCGCACGCACGTTTCGTCCATCGATCAACTCTAGATCTAGCCATTTCTCTTCATAAGCAGACGAAACCAACTCACGGTCACGCAAATACTCTAAAACGTGATCGGCTTTCGATTCCGAGACTCTCAAAGCCATACCAGCGCAGTACGCATCTGTTCCTGCCTCATCCAAGGCGAGCACCAGTCCAGGCTTTTCTGCAGTACCACGATGATGAATCGAGAGCATACAAAAGCTTCGGTTGTAACCTCGCAAATCCGCACGGACTTGCTCTACAGGCTCAAACCCTGGGTTCCATAACAAAGAACCATATCCAAATACCCACATTGCACATCACCGTTTCCTCATCTGTGATCTCACAGATGAATTTACCTATAGCTGAGATTTCAACACACTGAAACACCTGGCTCAAGATATATTGGCGCCGTCAAAGTCCTAAAAATTTAGGCCTATTTTATTTATTGTATACCGACAGTCTTAGTTCCAAAACTTTAACGCTTGGTACGGCCAAAGTCTGGGGCGTCAGTGTCTTGGCCCGCATCGATAATGCTGCGACGGATGGCGCGGGTACGTGAAAAGTAATCATGCAAAAGATCGCCATCACCTGTGCGGATTGCGCGTTGTAGGGCAAAAAGTTCTTCAGTAAAGCGACCCAAAACCTCTAAAGTGGCCTCTTTGTTCGACAAAAAGACATCACGCCACATAGTAGGATCGCTAGCAGCAATCCGAGTGAAGTCTCGAAACCCTGTGGCCGAGTAGTTAATCACCTCAGAATTTGTAACCCTGTGCAGATCATCTGCGACACCAACCATAGTATAAGCGATTAAATGTGGCGCGTGGCTAGTCACCGCTAGAACGAGGTCATGGTGGTCAGGGTCTAGCTCATCCACATTAGCCCCCAGCTCCTTCCAATAGGTTGATAGTGCAACCACAGCATCACGATCAGCACCATTCGGGGTAAACAGGCACCACCGATTATCAAACAATTCGGCAAAGCCAGATTCTGGTCCCGAACGCTCCGTTCCTGCCAATGGATGGGCCGGCACGAAGTGGATATTCGGCGCAATATAAGGCTGTACTGCATTGATAACCGCCCGTTTAACCGACCCCACATCACTTACAGTGCAACCAGGTTTTAGGGATGATGCAATCTCAGCCATTATTGGACCCATAGCCCCAATTGGCACGCACAGCACAACTAAGTCGGCATTATCAACTGCCATAGCTAAATCGTCACACACAGTATCACAAAGGCCAATCTTTCGAGCTGTATCACGGGTCTCAGCAGATCGCGCATAACCAGTGACATGCCCAGACATTCCAGATCTTTTCATCGCCCAGAACATCGAAGATGCAATCAGCCCTAGCCCAATCAAGGCAACACGTTCATAACTCATTCTACTTGCTCCAAAAAGGCGTTCACACCGGCCACAACCCGAGCGCAACCCACCATATCTGGCACAGTAATCCGCAGCGCATGCGGCAAATCATAACTGCTAACCCGGCGTACTAAAATACCAATAGTTTGCAGGTACTTATCACAAGCCTCCGCAACAATTTTATTCTCAAACCTTGCCAAAATGAAATTCGCCTCGGATGGATCTGAAGGTACGCCAAGAGCTGCTAATTCAGTCGCCAACCAAGTACGGGCTCTATTGTTTTGCATACGATGTTTAGTCACAAAATTTAGGTCGCGCACAGCCGCCTCACCAGCAATCAGCGCTGGTGCCGAGAGATTAAACGGTCCACGTACTCTGTTCAAAACATCGATCACATGTTGTGGCCCGTAGCCCCAACCCACACGCAACCCGCCTAGACC
>JAVLEV010000089.1:0-8529 GCA_031920365.1 Planktomarina sp.
GTTTTGTTCACAGCGAAGGTAACTATTGTTGCGATTGGTTCGGGTGGGACACCGACACGTCTTCCCGAAAAAATACGTCTAATTCTTCCATCATAAAAACATTTATCGGAATGCTTGGCTTTTTGATTATTTTCTAGCTATACTACACAAAAACAATGGCCAAAGAGCCACAGTCAGAGGCAGTATGATGGAAGCAGCAATCGATTTTTCGATTTGGGCCCTTTTTTCGCGTGCGACTTTACCGGTCAAACTGGTAATCTTGTTGTTGATTGGCCTGTCAATTTGGTCTTGGACCATCGCAATTAATAAAAGGTTGGCTCTTAACTTAGCGCGCAGGCGCTCTGCCAAGTTTGACCAATCTTTTTGGTCAGGTGAGCCTCTTGATGAATTATTTGATCAGATGTCCACTGCTCCACTTGGTGGCAGCGAGGTGATTTTTACAGCTGGCATGACCGAATGGCGACGATCGCACCGTGAGGATGGGGCCATGATTGCTGGGGCGCAGTCGCGGATTGAGCGGTCTATGGATGTAGCTTTGAACAAAGAAGCTAATTACTTACAGAGCAGCCTTGGGATTTTAGCGTCCATTGGTTCGGTGGCGCCATTCATTGGTCTATTTGGTACCGTCTGGGGAATTATGAACGCTTTTATAGAAATTGCTGCGCAGCAAAATACTAATTTGGCTGTTGTGGCGCCAGGGATTGCGGAGGCTCTTTTGGCTACTGGGTTGGGACTGCTTGCGGCTATTCCTGCAGTAGTTTTTTACAATTACTTGAGCTCTTCCAGCGATAGAGTTGTAGCAAATTACGAAGCTTTTGCGGATGAGTTCTCAACGATCTTATCGCGCCAATTGGGGGGCTGACTGGTGGCAGCTAAACTTGACGTCCCAGATCAGACGCGCAACCGACGCAGGCGTAGGCGTACCCGGCCTGTAGCTGAAATCAACGTAACTCCTTTTGTGGATGTGATGTTGGTTTTGCTCATAGTATTTATGGTGGCTGCACCTTTGCTGACTGTAGGGGTTGATGTTAACTTGCCTAAAACTGCCGCAGGGGCTTTACCGAGTGAATCGGAGGAACCGCTTACGGTGACACTTACTGCTGAGGGAACCATTATTATCCAAACTACAGAAATACCTGAAGTGGAATTTCTTACCCGCTTGCGTGGTGTTGCACAGGAGCGGTCGGACGATAAAGTATTTTTGCGCGCGGACGGCTCCATTCCGTATGCGCGCGTGATGCAGGTTATGGGAGCCATGAATGCTGCTGGTTTTGGAAATATTGGTTTAGTGACAGATTTGGGTGGGCCAACATTTGATAGTTCTGACGGATAGGGTCTCATGTCGGCTGGTACCTACATTTCGCTCACTCTGCACGCCGGTCTGGTTGGCTGGTTGTTACTTGGAGGGGATTTTGACCGCAAACCACTTGAAGTTCCGGTGACAGAGGTATCTGTGGTCTCAGCAGAAATGTTTGATATTTTGTTAAATAATACCTCACCGAGCATGGACACAATTCTCGAAAAGGCCGTAGTTCAGCCGGATACTGAGCAAAGTGAGCGGCCAGAAATGCCAGTGCTTGATGTCGTCCCTAAAAAGACTGGGCAGACGCTAAGTCCACTGGCTCAAAATGATGCTATGCCACAGAGGGTGCCCGATAAACCGGCGCGGATGGAAGAGTTAGTGATTATTCCGCCTGCTAAATTGGACACACCAGAGTTGGAGCTGGATGCTCCTGAGCCGTCGGAAACAAGCTTAGCACCTAAGGCACGACCCTCAATACGAATTGCTCCAGTGGCGGTCGCTCGGCCAGCACCTAATATTGATATTGGTGATATAACTCGAGACGCGGCCTCAGTGCAGGTTATTCCCGCCAAGGTGATTGAAGAACAAACAGCTAAAGCGCCGGAGGCAGCGGCACCTGAAATTGTCACAGAAGCTGAAAAACCTTCTGAGGCTTTGGAAGTGTCTAAACTAGCCCCACCTCGCAGTGTTAAACCCCAAAGACGGCCTCCGCCGAGCCCGACGGTCAAAATTCCAGAAGAGGAACCTACTGCTGTTGAAGTCCCAATTGATCCGTTGGCAGCCGCTTTGGCTGAAGCGCTGAGTGGCGATGGCGTTGTGCCTGACCTGCAAGGGGAGGTGACTGAACCTTTGGCACCACAGGTAATTCGTGGTATGCAGGTTGCAATCTCGCCGTGCTGGAACCTTGGTGCGTCGTCTTCTGCGGCGCTCTTTACTACGGTTGTAGTTGGTATGGAGTTGACAATTGAGGGTAAGCCATTGGCAAATAGTATTTATTTGGTAGGCTATGACGGCGGCGATGATGACAGTGCACAAAGGGCATTTGAGACAGCGCAGCGGGCAATCAAAGAGTGCGGCGCACAGGGATTTGAGTTGCCGGTGGATCAATATGCGGCATGGCAAAACGTAGAAATTACATTTAACCCAGAGAAAATGAGAGTACGATGATGCGATTGATCTATTTTGGTGTTCTGGCGGTGGCGCTATGGGTAAGTGGTGCAACGGCACAGAGTGGGCCTTTGAAAATTGAAATAACCGATGGCGTCATTGAACCGCTCACCTTTGCTATCCCAGTTTTTGAGGCGGAAAACTTAGAGGCCGCATCGGTTGCAACGGAGATTTCGCGTATCGTTGCTGCAGACTTGACCAGCAGTGGGCTGTTTCGTGAAATACCCTCTAATCGTTTTATATCACGTCGCACTTCGTTTGGAGAACCCGTTCGTTATCCCGATTGGCGAGCGATTAACACACAGGCTTTGGTGACGGCGTCTGTAAAAACTAATAGCTTGGGCCGCTTGACAGTTAAGTTTAGGATATTTGATATTTTCTCTGGGGTTCAATTGGGTAAGGGCATGCAATTGAAAGGCAGTACTAAGGCAGTCCGCCGCATGGCGCACAAGGTGGCTGATCAGGTTTATGAGCGAATTACTGGTGAAGGTCCGTATTTTGATAGCAAGATTGTATTTGTGTCTGAAAGTGGCCCTAAAGATAACCGCCGCAAGCGTTTGGCTATTATGGAATTTGATGGAGAAAACGTTCAGTTTTTAACTGGAAACGAAAATATCGTGCTTGCGCCGCGGATATCCAGCGATGGTAAACAGGTGTTGTACACCAGCTGGGAAACTGGTTTTCCGCAAATTTATTTACTGAATGTTGGCACTGCTGGGCGTAAACGCTTGCAAACTCCTAAAAATGGAATGGGGTTCTCACCGCGGTTTTCGCCTAACAGCAAACGCATCGTATATTCTTTTGAGCAGGGTGGAAACTCGGATATTTATCTAATGGACCTAGCTACGGCGCGTTCGGCACGGATGACCTCAAGCCCATCAATTGATACGGCGCCTAGTTTCAGCTCCGATGGCCGCAAAATCGTGTTTGAAAGTGACCGAAGTGGAACTCAACAGCTATATATTATGCCGGTTTCGGGCGGAACCCCTAAGCGAATTTCCTTTGGGAACGGACGTTATGGTACGCCCGTTTGGAGTCCCCGCGGTGATTTGATTGCCTTTACTAAGCAAAGCAACGGCCGATTTGGGATTGGGGTGATGCGCACTGACGGTAGCGAAGAGCGGCTTTTGTCGGCCTCTTTTTTAGATGAAGGGCCAACTTGGTCACCTAACGGCCGTGTGATCATGTTTGCGCGTGAGGATCGGGGACCTAAGGGGGCTCCCAGCCTTTATTCCGTCGATATTACTGGTAGGAACCTGCGTGCGCTGAATTTACGCGCCCCTGCCTCTGACCCATCTTGGGGACCTGTGCAGCGTTAAAGTTGTAATCCCCGTGATATGTTTCTGTGAAAGGAGATCAAAATGAGATTATCTTACCTGGCCTTAGTGCCACTTTTGGCTTTAGCTGCCTGTTCTAATTCTGGTGATGGCTTTGGCGGTAACCTCTTGGGCGGTGGTTCGGGTTGGGACGACACTGCAGTGAATGTGGAGGATTTAAACGATCCCAAATCCCAAGCATTTTTTGAGAAAACTATCGGTGACCGAGTATTCTTTGAAGTTGATCAATTTACATTGAACGCCTCTGCGAAGGCAGCACTGGATACTCAAGCGCGGTGGCTTATAAACAACCCAGGTTATGTCATCATCGTGGAGGGACATGCGGATGAGCAAGGCACTCGTGAATATAACTTAGCATTGGGGTTTCGGCGGGCACAATCTGTTCAGGAGTATCTAGTGGCTCGCGGCGTATCTGGCCTGCGGTTGAAAACACGTAGCTACGGCAAGGAACGGCCGATTGAAATTTGTAGTGTGGAGAGATGCTACTCCAAAAACCGCCGTGCTGTGACGCTGCTGACTGCTGGCCTGAGCTAATGCAGTTGGGCTGTGCGCTTGTTTTGATGCTTGGGCTTGCTGGGTCAGTTTCAGCCAATACTTTGGCTGACATGCGTCAAGATCTTGCGGGCTTGTTGCTCGATACGAAGCGATTGCAACTTGAAATGGCAATAACCCAGGGACCTAATTTTATTAATGATGTTGCACTTCTTGACCGGACGGCTTCAATTGAAAATGAATTGCAGCGTCTTACACGTCAGACGGAGGAGCTTGCTTATAGGATTTCTGCAATGGCGCGCGACGCAACGAAGCGGATCTCTAACCTTGAGGTTAGAGTTTGTGCGCTTGAGCCTGGGTGTGTTGTGGGGGAGTTAGGCGATACCTTACCCATTGGCCTTGCGCTAAAGTTGCAACCTAACATTGCTGTAACCTCGAAAATATTAACAATTACTGAACAAGCAGAATTTGATGCAGCTAACAAAATGTTGAAATCTGGTGATACATTTAGCGCGGTAGAAATGCTGAAGGACTTTGTTACAGGTTTCCCTATTGGGCCTTTGACCCAAAAAGCGCACCTATTTCTGGGTCATGGCTATATGGATATCTCTAAATTTCGGCTCGCTGCACGGGCTTATCTTGAAGCTTATTCTGTAGATGAGAATAATGAAGTGGCCCCTTCAGCGTTGTATCACCTTGCATTGGCATTTCATAAAATGGGTAATGTTGAGGAGGGTTGTTTAACCTTGAATGAGGTGCAGTTTCGCTATGCTGATTTGGACATTGCGGCAGATGCAAAACAGGCAGAGGCAGAATTGGCCTGTGTATGACTGAGCATATCCGCTCTTATTTGCTAGGTGCTTTATCTCACTTTTTACAAGATGCTACTCGAGACGATGTTATTGGAGTTGCTGTGTCTGGTGGCTCTGATTCTGTTGCCTTACTTTTAGCATTACAAGAGGTCTGGCCGGTGTCTAAAATGCGGGCCGTCACTGTGGACCACGGCCTACGTGCTGAAGCAGTCTATGAAGCTAACTGGGTTCGTAACCTTTGTGCATCAGTTGAAGTTCCCCACACTACAATACGGCTCAAAAACCTTAAGCCCGGTTCAAACTTGCAGGCACGTGCTCGTACGGCTCGCTACAAAGCTCTCGCAGATTGGGGGCATAGCTGTGATCTCCTCTGCTTGGGGCATAGCAAAACTGATGTCGCTGAGACCTTTTTAATAAGGCTGGCACGGGGATCTGGTGTTGATGGACTTGCTGCGATGCGTGCCCGCTGGCGTAGATGTGATATCAACTGGGGCCGTCCTTTATTAGGCTTTTCACGTGATGATTTGCGCGAGTACCTCCGCGAGAGGGGACAAAGCTGGTGCGAAGACCCCAGCAATTTGGATTTGGCCTATAAACGGGTTCAAATGCGCCAGATGCAAAAGGTATTTGATGGATTAGGGTTGGACACAGAGCGTCTGGCAAAAACCGCGGTGCGCATGTCACGCGTGAAAGAGGCGTTGAACTTTTCGTTAAAAACTCTCAGGCCTAAAGTTATGAATCTTGATTTTGGTGATATTGTGTTTGATCGCGCTGCACTTAGTGCACTGCCGGGCGAATATGTTGAGTCTATTGTCGCTGATGCACTTAGTTGGGTTGGTGGGCAGGTGTATAGACCTCGAAATTTGGCATTACTTCGCGCTATTTCTACAGAAAAGACATTTAGTTTGCACGGATGTGTCCTAATACCGCAGATTGGAAATCTATTGCGTATTAGTCGCGAATATGAAGCGGTTTCACAAAATTCAGTTTACTGTCCAGCACTTTGGGACAGAAGATATTTCGCACCTAATCTTGATAAAAGTTATATAATAAAGCCACTTGGACGATATGGATTATCTCTATGCCCAGATTGGCGTGCAACCCAAAGGCCACTTATTGCATTGAAATCTAGTCCATCAGTATGGCAGCGTGATAAGCTTATAGTCGCCCCAATGGCGAACTTTGGGCAAAAAGATGTGCTTCAGGTGGTTCCAACCCCGTGGGAATGAGAGTATCCCGTTGAAATTAGCGACGTGATGCCTATCTTAAATAAGAGGTGGGTGCTGAAAGAGCGCTTAAACATTGAGTTCTTATAGGAGTTTCACTTGGGCAATCTACGCAATATAGCCTTTTGGTTTGTTTTGTTCATCTTACTTTTGATGCTGTTCCGGCTATTTTCTGGTGATGGTGGGTCGTCGACAAGTCGTGCGACTACCTATTCTGACTTCGTACTTGCCGTAGAAAACGGCCAAGTGAGCAGTGCTACTTTGGATGGTGAAATAGTAAGCTACACAGGTACAAACGATGTGGAGTTTGTCACAATTGTACCTGGCGATGCACGAGTTAGTGATTTATTGGTATCTAAGGGCGTATCCGTTGTTGCCAAATCTCAGGAAACCTCAATGTTTCAATCGGTGCTATTATCGCTTTTACCAATTATGCTTTTAGTGGGCGTCTGGGTGTATTTCATGAACCGCATGCAGGGCGGTGGGAAAGGTGGGGCGATGGGATTTGGTAAAAGTCGCGCCAAAATGCTGACTGAAAAGCAGGGAAATGTGACCTTTGATGATGTGGCCGGTATTGACGAAGCCAAAGAAGAGCTGGAAGAAATAGTAGATTTCCTGCGCAACCCAGAGAAATTTAGTAGATTGGGTGGTAAAATCCCGAAGGGAGCTTTGCTTGAAGGAGCGCCTGGTACCGGTAAAACTTTGCTAGCCCGCGCGATTGCTGGGGAGGCAGGGGTTCCGTTCTTCTCTATTTCTGGGTCAGATTTTGTAGAGATGTTTGTGGGTGTGGGCGCAAGTCGCGTTCGTGATATGTTTGAACAGGCCAAAAAGAACGCGCCTTGTATTTTGTTTATCGATGAGATCGATGCGGTGGGACGTGCCCGTGGCGCTGGGTATGGTGGCGGCAACGATGAGCGTGAGCAAACTTTGAATCAATTGTTGGTTGAAATGGACGGTTTTGAGGCTAACGAGGGCATTATTATTGTGGCAGCAACAAACAGAAAAGATGTCCTAGATCCCGCTTTATTGCGTCCAGGTCGATTTGACCGGCAAGTGACTGTGCCAAGCCCAGATTCACGCGGCCGTGAAAAAATCTTGGGCGTGCATGCACGAAAACTTCCAACTGGCCCGGATGTTGACCTGCGTATTATCGCGCGTGGCACGCCTGGGTTTTCGGGTGCTGACCTAGCTAATTTGGTGAACGAATCTGCTTTGGCTGCTGCACGAATTGGCCGTCGTCTTGTTACGATGGAGGACTTTGAAAAGGCCAAAGATAAAATACTGATGGGCGCTGAACGTCGCTCGATGGTGCGTACAAAGAATCAATTAGAAAAAACGGCTTATCATGAGGCTGGTCATGCACTAGTTGGCTCTTTGCTGCCAAAATGTCAGCCGGTTTACAAAGCTACAATAATTGCACGCGGTGGCGCTGGTGGTATGGTAATGAGCCTGCCCGAGATGGATAGGTTAAACTTTTATCGCGACGAGTGTCATGATGAATTAGCGATGACTATGGCTGGTAAAGCCGCCGAGATATTTAAATATGGTGAAGATCAGGTATCCAATGGTCCGTCCGGTGATATTCAGCAGGCATCTAGTCTGGCACGCGCCATGGTGATGCGTTGGGGCATGTCTGATAAGGTTGGAAATATTGACTATGCAGAGGCCGCAGAAGGTTATGCGGGCAGGACCTCTGGCTTATCTACTTCTGCGGGCACAAAGGAACTCATTGA
The DNA here is from genome assembly GCA_031920365.1 of Planktomarina sp. Taxonomy (GTDB): domain Bacteria; phylum Pseudomonadota; class Alphaproteobacteria; order Rhodobacterales; family Rhodobacteraceae; genus Planktomarina. The sequence continues at coordinate 8,071 of JAVLEV010000089.1, forward strand.
GTCTGAGGTGCGAAGTTTTGTGCAAGACGGCTATGATTTGGCACTTAAGACTATTACTGATAATAAAAAACGTTTCGAAAACTTGGCGCAGGGCCTGCTTGAATATGAGACCCTTACTGGGGCAGAAATTAAGAAGGTTATGGAAGGTGAAACGCTCAACCGTGATGAGGATGAGTATCATAATATTAGCGATGGTGGGACACCATCAGTCACGGCGATCCCAAAAACCAAACCAAAAACTAGTGATGGTGGGATTGAACCAGAACCTGCCGTATAAAATAAAAAACCTCCAATTGATTAGCTGTTGGAGGTTTTTTACTTTCAAAGTAAGGGCCATAAGATGCCTGCATTGGTGGCGACAGATGTTGTCATTTAAATTACCGGGGCTGGGGTTGTAACTTATCGCCAAACTACTGAGGTTAAGACCGAGTGAAGGGCTATGATTGATCTCGATTGGGA
>JAVLEV010000090.1:0-8424 GCA_031920365.1 Planktomarina sp.
GTGCATAAAATGCCAGCGGACTGGCCGATTAAATATGATCACTATTATGATTAAAAGCAGTTATTTCTGGTTTTGGCTCAAACGTCGTGTTTTAAGCAGTCAACACCAAACCAATCAACGCGGCCCCTACTCACAATAGGCGGATTTGGACGCACACATAACAGTGGATAATATCTCATAGGTTAATTGTACATTACACACGATGCCTTTAACTCAATTCTACATAACAGGAATGATACTAATGTTTTTGCCAAAGCTGATTGAGTATTTGAGATTACTAAATAGATATCGAGTGTATCAAAGATTGCTCAAAAAGCCCTGTACCAAGCACCCTGACGGTTTTTTTTATAGTGGTAGAGGTACTACCATGAACTCTGGTGCACGTGAGGCTTTTGAGACTGAAATATTTAAAAAAATACTGAACGAGATTAAAATTTTTGTAAATATTGGTGCGCATCATGGCTATTATTCTTGCCTGGCTTTGAGTAAAAATATTGAAACGATAGCTTATGAACCTGAAGCTACAAATATAGAAATGATTAAAAAACATATCGCTGCAAACAACTTCCTACCAGCATTTGAGTTGCATGCAGCCGCTGTAGGCTCCATGCATGGAGAACTAACTTTGTTTGGAGGCAATTCTGGCGGTTCTTTGTTACAAAGTAATGGCCATAATAGAGCACCAAAAGCGCAACAGCAAAAAGTAAAAGTGGTTACTTTAAACAAAACGTTAGATCTCAAAAATTTAAAATCTTTGTGCCTAATGGATATTGAAGGGTTTGAGTACGAGGCGCTTAAGGGGGCCTCAGAAATACTTAGTTCTGAGAACAAACCGTATTGGATCGTTGAGGTCTGGCCTAAAGATGAGAATAGTGCCGTAAACCCAAATTTTGCAAAGGTCTTTTCATTAATGGAAACTTTTGGATATCAGGCTTGGGGAATTGATGAGCGTGCAAAAAGGCTAATGGATTTGCCCCTTAAACTTGCTAAATTAGTTGAAAAGGGAGAGGTGGAAATAGACTTCATTAACTTCCTCTTCATCCAAAAAGGCGATAGCTTACTGATGCGCTTAGACCTCTAGCAAAAATGGCTAAATATTTTTATAATCTTAAATATGAGTATTAAGTTAAAATAAAACTCAAAATATCTATGCAGAATCTCTATTTAAAATAAAAGAATTTTAATGCTAGCTAGCCAGAACTTCTTCACCAAGTGCCTACTGGTACAGACAGATAACCGAATAAATAGTTAGGTATTAGTACTGACTCACTAGCTTTGCTTAATGTGCGCACTTAAAAGTAATTTCTGAGACTAAATCGAATAAAATCCTAGCTTTGCACCTCACAGGTTGAAAACTACCTTTCCATCCTATAAAAAAGTTACAGCACTCTAGGTTAACCTTAACTAAGGTATTTTTATGCTGAAAAATTCTACTATCCTAATAACTGGAGGAACGGGTTCTTTCGGCCATACTTTTGTTAATATGACATTAAAACGTTATAATCCCAAGAAAATAATTATCCTGTCGCGCGATGAGATGAAGCAATGGGAAATGGCAAAAATATATAATAATGACCCGAGGGTACGCTTTTTCATTGGGGATGTGCGTGATCGTGAGCGGCTGTATCGTGCCTTTAGGCAAGTAGACTATGTAATCCATGCGGCGGCTACTAAAATAGTTCCTACGGCTGAATATAATCCCTTCGAATGCGTGAAGACCAATATTAACGGCGCCATGAATGTAATTGACGCTGCAATTGATTGTGGAGTGAAAAGGGTTGTGGCCTTATCAACCGATAAAGCATCGTCACCAATTAATCTTTACGGCGCAACAAAACTAGCCTCAGATAAGCTCTTCATAGCATCTAACTCCTACGCAGGAGAACACGGTACTCGTATGGCCATAGTTCGCTATGGCAATGTCATGGGCTCTCGCGGTTCAGTAATCCCGTTTTTTATATCCATTGCAGAAAAAGGCGTGTTACCGATAACAGATCCCCGGATGACACGTTTTATGATTAGCCTTGAGCATGGAGTTGAGCTAGTCTGGCATACGCTAGAAGATATGGAAGGTGGAGAAATTTACGTTAAAAAAATCCCATCCATGAAAGTCACCGATATAGCCAGCGTAATCGCCCCTAACGCGCAGCACCAGATAATTGGCATACGAGCGGGTGAGAAGCTTCACGAGCAGATGATTGGGCCAGAGGACTCAGCCCACACTTATGAATACCCTAAACATTTTAAAATTCTGCCAGCAATTAACAACTGGTCTAGCAGCCCTACTCGGATAAAAGGCGGTATAAAGGTTTCTGAAGGCTTTGCCTATACATCTGACAGCAATCCAAAATGGATGTCATCGAAAGATTTGCATGCATGGATCAAAGCCAATGAAGCTAAAATTAGTCATATTTAAGTAACTGTGTTTACCAGTTTAGCACTTAAAAAGCTTTCAAGATATGTTCCAGACTTTACAAGCGAATATTTTTGACAGGATGTTGGAGTTAAAGGTAAGTTTTAGCGACACAGTATTAAAAATATATCTTAAAATGTTTAACGCAGTATCCTCTTTTTTATTGCCTACCAAAATACCTGACAAAAAACAAAAGGGTGAATTATGGCGGAAAATTTTATACCTTACGGACGGCAAGATATAACTAAGGAGGATATAGAAGTAGTAATACAAACACTGCAATCAGAATTCCTCACACAGGGCCCACAAGTGCCTGCCTTCGAAAACGCAGTGGCAACTCGGACAGGATCTGCGCACGCTGTCGCAGTAAACTCAGCCACCTCAGCTCTTCATATAGCTTGTATGGCATTAGACCTTGGCCCAGGAGACTGGCTATGGACTGTCCCCAACACTTTTGTGGCTTCAGCAAATTGTGCTATATACTGTGGTGCAAAAGTTAATTTTGTTGATATCGATCCCAACACCTACACAATGTGTCCCACTGCCTTGGCTACGAAACTTGAAATTGCAAAAGCGGCTGGAAAATTACCAAAAGTGATAGTGCCTGTTCATTTGTGTGGGCAGTCCGCAGATATGGAAGCGGTAGCAAAAGTTGCTAATATTTATAATATCAAAATTATTGAAGACGCCAGCCATTCGATAGGCGCCAGTCATCAGGGCAGCCCTGTCGGAGACTGTAAATATTCCGATATCACTGTATTTTCATTTCACCCAGTCAAAATTATAACGACATGCGAAGGAGGATTGGCAACAACACAGGATAAATATCTGGCGCGAAAAATGGAATTAGCGCGCAGTCATGGTATTACACGTGAACCAAGCGAGATGACGCACCCACCTGATGGCCCTTGGTATTATCAACAGATTTCCCTGGGCTATAATTATCGGATGACTGAGCTACAAGCAGCACTTGGAATTTCGCAATTAAACCGGCTAGACGAATACGTAGAAAGGCGTCGATTGCTGGCGGAACGGTATAGCTTACTTATGTCAAGCTTTCCTGTAAGGTTACCCGTACAACATCCAGATAGCTCCTCATCCTGGCATTTGTATGTAATTCGTGTCGAAGCAGAGCTACACTCAAAAGTATTTAAAGCATTGAGGGATGCAAATATTGGGGTGAACCTGCATTATATTCCAGTTCACATGCAACCATTTTATCGCGAAATGGGCTTTGGTCCCGGACAGTTTCCGAATGCAGAAAATTATTACGCCGAGGCTATATCAATTCCCATTTATGCAGGTTTAAGCGATGCTGAACAGCAACGTGTAATCGAGGAAGTCGCAAAGGCTATGGAGATACAGAAATGAAGACTTGCGTGATACCCGCACGTGGAGGATCAAAACGTATACTCCGCAAAAACATTCGACAATTTCATGGGCGCCCAATGATTGGCTGGTCCATAACTGCAGCACTCGATTCCGGGCTGTTTGATCGTGTTGTTGTATCGACTGATGACGACCAAATCTGTGAAGTTGCGCGCGCGTACGGTGCAGAAGTTCCCTTTATAAGGCCCAAACACTTAGCTGACGACCATGCTACAACCATGCCCGTCATCGCACATGCAATTGATGCACTCGCTCTATCAGAAAAAGATCCCGTGTGCTGTCTCTATGCCACAGCTCCTTTTGTTCAAGGCAACGATTTAGAAGAAGGGTTACAGTTATTGAAATCAGGCGCACGTTTCACCATGTCCGTCTCGCGCTTTGACTACCCTATTCAACGTGCCCTGCGGCGTGGGCCAGATGGTGCCGTTTGCATGATGGACCCTACCCAGATTCACGTTCGCAGCCAAGACCTTGAACCTGCCTGGCATGACGCCGGACAGTTTTACTGGGGTTTGGCATCTGCCTGGGCCACAGACCAAAATATTTTTAGTGCTGGCGCACATGGTGTTGCAATACCATCAAATCGCGTCGTTGACATCGATACACTTGAGGATTGGACTCGTGCAGAGGCATTATTTCAGGCTCTTTATAAATGAAAGTGACCTTCCGCGTCGATGCATCTCTTAAAATTGGAACGGGACATGTAGCCCGGTGCCTGACACTGGCCAAAGCATTGCAAAAATTCGGGCATGACTGTAGATTCGTTTGCCGTAATTTAGAAGGTCATCTTGGTCAAAGGATCAAAAATGAAGGGTTTGAGCTCGCATTGTTATCTGCGCCTACCTCCACTTTTTATACCTATGAAAATGATCCTGTACACGCCTATTGGGCTGAGGTGCCATGGGAAATTGACGCGCAACAGACTGCTTTTGTATCAGTAAAAAGTGATTGGCTTGTAGTTGACCATTACTCATTTGATGCTCGTTGGCAAAACGCTGTCAGAGAAGTCGCACCAAGGATCGCAGTTATTGACGACCTCGCCGATAGAACACATGTTGCTGACCTACTTCTTGACCAAAATCTAGGCAGAAAGGCATCAGATTATAACAATCAACAGCAAACTAGTGGAGAACGTCTCATTGGCCCGCGCTACGCACTCCTACGTCCAGAGTTTTGCAAAACTCGCGACGACGCCCTAAAATGCCGAGCGACACGAGGCTACACGTTAAAAAACGTGCTTGTGTCTATGGGCGGTGTGGATTTAGAAAATGCGACCAGTTCAGTTTTGACCGTGCTAGCAAACCACCCTGATGTTAAAGCAACCATTGTGATGGGTAAACAAAACCCAGCATTAGAAATCGTGAAGGCCCAAGCTGCCAAACTTACCATACCAGCAGTTGTTGAAATCCAAGTAGATAATATGGCTGAGTTAATATGCAAGGCTGATTTAGGTATTGGCGCAGCCGGTGGTTCAGCATGGGAGCGCTGTACGCTAGGATTGCCAGCACTTATCGCGGTACTAGCCAAAAATCAAACCCAAGGCGCCGCCGCACTATCGGATTGCGGCGCTGCAATAAACCTTGGCTCCCACCAATCTTCACAGTTTGCCACTAAACTGAATATGGCATTAGAATATTCAAAAATCTCTAAAAATCTGTGCGCTCTATCGCAAAGTGCTGCTTCAATTACAGATGGGCGCGGGGTTAGTAGAGTGGTAGAGGCTCTTGAAAACCCACTTACACTTCGCGAATCAAAAATTACGGACGCGGATGATATTTGGGGTTGGCGTCAAGCACTGCCTGCTACCCATTTTCGTAAAAATACTACCGTTTCCTTTAATGAACACCTTACTTGGTTCTCGAATGCCCTGACTGATCCTAACTGTCATCTATATTCTGTAGGAGAACCATCAATTGCGCATCTTCGGCTGGACCTTAATAAGACTGGCCACGCAGCGGTTTCGATACTTCTTGCTCCGCACGTTCGAGGAAAAGGCTTCGGCCAACGTTGTATTTCTCTACTCGCCCAAAAAGCTTCAGAAAACGGCATCATTATCCTTACAGCTGAAGTTCATGTCAAAAATATTAAATCACTTAAAGTATTCCGAAATCTTGGCTACGAGGAAACGGCGCCAAAAAATGGTTTTTGTAACTTCGAGTTAAAGATAGGGTGACTTATAAATGCAATTACTTTGTTGCATGAAAATATTGATTGGAGAACTTAATGGACATTAAGCCCAAAATAACAATTGCGGGCCGAGATATAGGCCCTGGAAATTCACCATATGTAATTTGTGAATTATCTGCCAACCATAACGGCTGTCTAGATACCGCGCTGCGTCTGATCGATACGGCAGCAGCAATAGGTGCCGATGCTGTCAAGATTCAGACCTATACAGCAGATACTATAACACTTAATTCCACGCGGCCAGAGTTCCAGATTACTACTGGTAAATGGGCTGGACAGAGCCTCTATCAACTGTATGAAGCAGCATGTACGCCATGGGAATGGCATCCCGATTTGTTCAGTCATGCACGTAAACGTGAAATTACAATGTTTTCCTCTCCCTTCGATACAACAGCTGTAGATTTACTAGAAGACCTAAATGCGCCAGCTTATAAAATCGCAAGTTTTGAAGCAGTAGATTTACCGTTAATTAAATATGTTGCATCGACAGGTAAGCCAATGATTATATCAACAGGGATGGCAGATGCGGACGAAATTGCAGAGGCAATTTCCGCAGCAAATGAGGGCGGATGCCAAGAGCTAGCAATTCTTCATTGTGTTTCAGGTTATCCGGCACCTGCAAGCGATTACAATCTTGCTACAATCCCCGATATGATAAATCGCTTCAATCTTGTCACTGGTCTTTCTGACCACACCAGAGATAATAACACGGCGATAGCAGCTGTAGCGCTTGGTGCTACAGTCATCGAAAAGCATATGACAGAGGATCGTAACGGTGGTGGCCCAGATGATAGTTTTTCACTTGACCCAAACGATTTTTTAACGCTGTGCACGGGTGTGCGCGCAGCATGGGACGCCCTAGGGAAAATCGACTATGGACGTAAATCTAGCGAGATTGGTAACGCAACCTTCCGTCGATCACTATATTTTGTGAGAGATTTGAAGGTAGGTCACACTATCACAGCAGCCGACTTTCGTTCAGTTAGGCCTGGATTTGGCGCTCCGCCTAAGTTTTCAAAGGCTATCATTGGCATGCGCATCCTCCAAGCTGTAGAAGCCGGGATGCCCGTTATATTAGAAAAATTGTCAAATTAGGTACATCCAAACGATAGGTGATATCTAGAGCTAAGGACCAAAATTTTACGTACAAGTAGGGAATTAAGCTTAGACACTGTATGGTTTTGAAAGATACTATATTGGTCTGGTGTACTATTTACCATCACTCAAAAATAGTCAGAAAATGTAATATAAAATTTATTATCTACAAAATGAATTCATACAGCGAGTAATAGACCCTAGTCTAAATATTTTACTCCAAAATTACGGCGTGTTAAGTAAGGAAAATTAGAATATCATTCATTCAAGAAATTTAGCATATTTCTGATACAGATAGGGATCAGGGGCTCATTTATTGTATAGTTCATATACCTCTTGGAAAACTCTACAGCGCATATAATCCAGACTATGATAGGCTCAGAAAGAATTAACACAGCCGTGAAGATCAAACGTGGAAATATTGAAGGTAATCTGAGGGATTATATTCAGAGTATAGCGCTCCGTTGTCTGCTGGGTAGCATGAAGGCCGTTCCATTTAGTCTACGTTTAAAAATAATTGGCTTTATAACGTCACGTGTAATTGCCCCATTGGCAGGCTATGACACACGTATCAAAGAAAACCTTGCATTGGTAATGCCCAACCTAGCTGAGAAAACTGTCAAAATGTTAATGCGCGAGGTCCCAGCAAGCGCAGGCCGTACACTTGCAGAGATCTATTCAGGCGCAGAGTTCAAAAAGCGAGCAATGAACGCATGCATAACAGGAGGAGGTCTTAAAAATCTTGAGAAAGCTATGGAGCTTGGCCAAGGAATTATTCTTGTTTCAGGGCATTTTGGAAATTATGACGTACCTCGTGCGGTTCTGTCAGAGCGCGGATACAACGTTGGGGCCTTATACAAGCCCTTTAAGAATCCTTTTTTTGACGCATATTATCGGAAAAAAATAGGTGAAATTGCAAAACCTATCATTCCATCTAACAACCGAGCCAGTTTGGGTGAAATGGTTCGCTTGTTAAAATCTGGTGGGATGATCGGAATGCTGGTCGATGTGCACATGCATAAAGGTGGCACTGCAAATTTAAAATTCTTTGGAAAAGTGGCTTCAACAGCTACATCTGCAGCAAATTTAGCAATAAAATACGACCTTGCATTGGTGCCTGTTTATGGTGTTCGTCTTGATGATCACGGCAACTATGAGTTAGTAATAGAACCTCCAATTGTTCATAGTACGCCAATAGACATGACTCAGGAGATTAACGATTCACTAGAACGCCAAGCCCGTGCGCACATGGGCCAATATTTTTGGGTTCATCGGCGATGGAAAGCTAATATCCAAAATTATACTAAAAAAAAGTAGCTTACCTAGAGCATCAGTGCGAC
>JAVLEV010000091.1:0-2828 GCA_031920365.1 Planktomarina sp.
GCATTTGTGGAAATGAAACAACTCCCGCCAAAAGCATAACTAATAAGAAAAGGTTAGCCGCCGTACGATGGCGGGTCATGTAGGATAAAATGCCACCAGTTGTTTTCGCCATAACTGACATGGATTATCCTCCCATCCGGCTTTCCAACCGTTCGACCATTTCGTTTGGAACCTCTGGTTTATTTAGCTGATCCAAAATACGGTTTTTAGCATCCTTTGGTATATATTTATTTTCTTCGACAAAGGCTATCAATTTAGCGCGGCGCTCTGGGTCCAGCGCAACCATAGAAGGAGCTTCTGGCTCCTCTCCCTCTTCAGCCGAAAGGACGCGCACCTTAATACCGGTACCAAGCACTGGAGAACGTTCAGCAACAACTTTAGCATCTCGCAACTCGCGTGACCTCACCAAAACATCGTCGCCTTGCCGTCGGATCAGTGTCACTACAGCTTCCTTCAAACGTTCGTCGTCACCAATAACAAGAACTTTATTAGTGCCGCTCAATGCCGAAGCCGGCAACTTGGCGACCCAGCTCAACGCAGGCTCTGTAATATCAACCGTCACAAAGTCACCTGGACGCAAGCCTTTTACATTGGCGAGACTAGCAAACAAAAGACGACCGGTAAGGCCTTCACCCACAACCGCAGCCTCTCGCGTTAAAGCACCTTCCGTTTTCATCTCAGCGCCCAAAACATCTAAGGTCACAGAAATTTTAGAATTTCGAAGAACTCCATCGGCGTTTAGCAAACGCTGATGCTGAGACGTACTAACCCGGAACGCAACTTCTAAGGCCAAAGGGTCAACAAGCTGACCAATCCGCTCATTATTAGTTACCGTTCCACCCTTAACCACTGTCACATTTGCTAAAGAGCCTGAAAAAGTGGCTAGCAGCACCGTATCACGCAAATTTCGCCTGGCTTCTGCTAAAGAAATCATAACCCGGGTTAATCGCGCTTTGGTTTGATCAAGACGCGCTTCGGTTGCTTGAAGGGACTGCCTCCTCGACAATATAGCTTGCTTTGCAGATGAAGCGGCAAACTCTGCAGTTTCCACGGATGCTTCTGTACCGACCCCACGCTCCATCAAATCATTTTGTCTTTTTAATGCTTTCAAACGAAGCGCGGCTTGTTCTTTGGCCGCTGAGACTTCATCATTGGCTAACTGCAGCGCACGATTTGTCTCACGCATATTGGCCTGTGCGTCAGCCATGTCTGCCTGAACGAGCGCTAAACCAGTCTCAGCGTTCGATGGATCAATTCGAAGTAGAATTTCCCCCTCTTGGACTTGCCCCCCATTTTGGAAGTTAGGGTGCAAATCAATAACAGCGCCACTTATTGCAGCGCGAAGATCAAGACTACGCTGACTTTGGATTTCACCAAAAACTTTCAAGACGGGAATTTGCTGGCCGACCTCAAAAGGAACAACATTTACGGCAAAGGTCCGTTCGCGTGGCCCACCTCCCCTGCGTTTGCCATCATCTTTATTTTCGATTGCTGAACGCACCATAAGAAATGCAAAAGCAAAAATTGCGAGTGTTGCTCCTACTAGGAACAACCCCATTAAACTCTTACGTAGAAATCGCATCAGTTAATTCCCTTAGACATTAATTACCTATAAATAGGACAACTCATCGAGTTTTATGTAGGGCACTTGCTATATTCGTCACTGATAAGCGCTGAAAAAGTTATTTTCTTCTTAAATGCTCATCTAAACGTGGCATAATCTCCACAAAGTTGCAGGGTTTATGCCGTATATCAAGCTGTTTGAACAAAATTTCATCCCAAGCATCTTTACACGCCCCTGAACTGCCGGGCAGTGCAAACATGTATGTGCCATTAGCCACGCCGCCAGTAGCACGGCTTTGAATTGCGGATGTCCCAATTTTTTGCATTGAAACAATAGTGAAAACAATACTAAAAGCGTCGATCTCTTTTTCGTAAACATCCCTATGCGCCTCAACTGTCACATCGCGCCCCGTCAGCCCAGTACCCCCCGTAGAGATCACCACATCAATCGCTGGATCCTTGGACCAGTGACGCAATTGGTCTGCAATGGCTTGCCGGTCATCACGGACAATATCGCGGGCCGCCAAAATATGACCGGCTGCAATCAAGCGCGCGACCAGAGTGTCACCGGATTTATCGTTAGCCAGGCTGCGGGTGTCAGAAACTGAGAGCACGGCAATGCGAACCGGTAGGAAGTCACCTTTTATAATAGTATCCATTATTTAAGCTTTCTCTGTGTCATGCTTGTCCAACCAAGCTTTGAGCGCTAGCAAATCCTGCCAAGCCTGTTTTTTTCCAGCTGGTTGTCTCAGTAATACATTTGGATGCACCATCGGCAGAACTGAAAGGCCAAGGCCCTCCTGCCATTGCCCACGCAGCTTGGCCATACCCCGTTTTCCAAGTACTGCAGAGCAGCTTGTATTACCCATACAAATCAAGACTTCTGGGGCCGCTAGGGCCACATGTCGACGCACAAACGGCATCATCATTGCAATTTCTTCAGGCTTTGGCTCTCTGTTTTGAGGGGGACGCCAAGGAATTACTGTCCCAATATACACATTTTTTGCGCGGTTCAGCCCAATAGCTGCCAACATTTTATCGAGTAACAAGCCAGCAGGGCCCACGAAGGGCATACCTTGTAAGTCTTCTTCACGCCCCGGGGCTTCGCCCAGAATCATAATTCTTGCACCTGCGGTACCATCATTAAAGACTAAATTGCGCGCGCCACGTTGCAAATCACAATGCGGAAAATCTTTTAAGGCTTGTTTCAACTCAGCCAAATTTAATGCTACTTCTGCTAATTTTTCAGCAACTGCGATTGGATC
>JAVLEV010000091.1:2928-8378 GCA_031920365.1 Planktomarina sp.
CAACCGCAACCCTTGCCGTGAGCGCCTATGCTTTCTATAAACCTCCAACCGGAGAGTACTACATGCAAATTAAGCATCTGTTAGGGATACAACCCCTGCACCCCCAGCAAATCATGGAAATATTAAATTTGGCCGACCACTATGCCGATCGCAACAGGACATCTTCACGCAATAATGATCTGCTGGCGGGCTGCACACAGATCAATATGTTCTTTGAAAGTTCAACGCGGACGCAAGCTAGTTTTGAGATTGCTGGTAAACGTTTAGGCGCAGATGTAATGAATATGACCATGCAGAGCAGTTCGATCAAAAAGGGCGAAACACTTGTTGATACTGCTTTGACTCTCAATGCCATGCACCCTGATTTGCTAGTCGTGCGCCATCCGCATTCAGGAGCTGTCGATCTTTTGGCGCAGAAGGTAAATTGCGCAGTGCTCAACGCAGGCGACGGGTGGCATGAGCACCCAACCCAAGCACTATTAGATGCTCTGACAATCCGCCGCTCTAAGGGTAGATTGCACCGACTAAACATAGCAATCTGTGGAGATATTGCCCACAGTCGAGTGGCGCGCTCCAACCTAATTCTACTGGGTAAAATGGAAAATCGGATTCGCCTCGTTGGACCTGCAACGTTGATGCCGGCTGGGGTCAGCGATTTTGGAGCTGAGGTCTACCATGATATGGCAGAAGGCCTCAAAGATGTTGATGTGGTGATGATGCTCCGCCTTCAGCGTGAGCGTATGGATGGTGCATTTGTACCATCAGAGCGCGAATATTATCACCGTTACGGACTCGATAAACGCAAACTAGGGCACGCGAAGCCTGATGCAATCGTTATGCACCCAGGCCCAATGAACCGTGGCGTTGAAATTGATGGTGACATTGCTGATGATCTTAGTCGGAGTGTTATCCAAGAGCAGGTTGAAATGGGTGTAGCCGTGCGCATGGCGGCCATGGATATTTTAATGCGTAACCGACGGCAAGACCTGCAAGAGGCAAAAACATGAGTTTACTCAGCACAACTAGTTATCGTTGGAGGCTAGTTTTATTATGAACGAACCTAAAGACCCACGCATGTCAGGTAAAATTGCCATGTATGTGCTGATCTTCATTGCAGTTCTAGTCAGCTTGATGATTTGGATTGCTGGATGAAATCTCTACGAATCACTAATGTCTATTTAGTTAACCCTGAGAACCAAACCGTTGAGCTGGGCAACATTACCATTAAGGGTGGCCGGATCTCAGCCGAAGATACCACAGTCCCCACCTACGATGGCCAAGGCAAGTATTTAGCCCCAGGCATTATAGATGTTGGTACAAAAGTCTGTGAACCCGGTGAGCGGCATAAAGAAAGCTTCCGCTCCGCGGGCCTAGCGGCTGCAGCCGGTGGCGTCACGACATTAGTGACTAGGCCCGATACAGATCCGGCCATCGACAGCCCAGAGACTTTAGAATTTGCCACCCGCCGAGCGCAGGCGGCCTGTGCAGTTCGGACTTATCAAATGGCTACTTTGACCAAAGGCCGCTTAGGCCGCGAAATGACTGAGGTTGGATTTTTGCTAGACGCTGGCGCCATTGCCTTTACCGATTGTGACGCCGTTATTACAGACACCAAAGTCCTTGCACGGGCCTTGACCTACGCAACGCAACTAGGCGCTTTAGTGATTGGCCACCCACAAGATCCAGGTCTGTCAAAAGGTGCTGCCGCCACCTCTGGAAAATTTGCTTCGTTAAAGGCCATCCCCGCAGTATCACCCATGGCGGAGCGGCTAGGGCTCGAACGCGATTTGGCACTGGTTGAAATGACAGGCGCTAAATATCATGCTGATCAGATTTCGACAGCGCTCGCCCTGCCAGCATTGGAGCGCGCCAAGCGACAGGGTTTGGATGTAACCGCAGGAGTGAGCATTCACCATTTGACACTCAACGAGTTTGATGTGGCCGACTACAGAAGCTTTTTTAAAGTCAAACCTCCACTGCGATCTGAAGAAGATCGAATAGCAGTAGTCTCAGCTTTGGCCTCAGGCCTAATTGATATTATTAGCTCAATGCATACGCCACAGGATGAAGAATCGAAACGTCTACCTTATGAGCAAGCGGCATCTGGAGCAGTTGCCTTAGAAACCCTTCTACCCGCTGCCCTACGCTTGTATCACTCCAACCAGCTGACCCTACCGCAGCTTTTCCGAGCACTTTCTTTAAACCCAGCCAAGCGCTTGGGCCTGCATGGTGGCCGCTTAGTAGAGGGTGCACCAGCTGATTTAATCCTATTTGATCCAGATGCTCCCTTTGTGCTAGATCGATTCAAGCTGCATTCTAAATCTAAAAATACCCCCTTTGACGGCCAGCGTATGCAAGGACGGGTTTTGGCGACCTTTGTGGACGGCCACAAAGTGTACCAAAGGTGATGCCTGATTTTGTGACGCCACCTATGATTTTAGCAGCTTGGGCTCTGGCAGGCTATTTTTTAGGGTCGATCCCGTTTGGTATCGTTGTAGCCCAGCTTATGGGACTTGGCGATTTACGCCAAATAGGCTCAGGCAATATTGGTGCCACCAATGTACTGCGGACCGGTTCTAAACTGGGAGCTGCGCTGACTTTGATTGCCGATGCTGGAAAGGCAGGGGCTGCAGTTCTTTTAGCGCGAGCAGTGACCGCCGAGGATGCCGCACAATTGGCCGGGCTTGCAGCTTTTTTTGGCCACTGTTATCCAATATGGCTTAGATTCAGTGGTGGGAAGGGCGTGTCAACTTTCTTTGGCTTGCTCTTCGCCTTAGCCTGGCCCATCGGCTTAGTCGCCGGCACCACATGGATGATTATAGCAGCTATTTTTCGCTATTCTAGCCTAGCAGCCCTCATAACTGCGATTCTTACGCCAGTGTTAATGATTATATTATCCCAAGCTCAGCTACTGACCCTAAGCATTGCCTTGGCTCTTTTAATTTTTTGGCGGCACAGAGAAAACCTTCGTCGCCTAGTGAAGCGGCAGGAAAGCAAGATTGGGCAAAAATAATTCTTAAATTCCCAAAGGTTTACTGCTACTTGCTAACACAATCAAAATTTTTATTCTGGCAAATAGAGGGTAGTGTACCCTTCTTTGTTATCAAAATTTGAGGCACAAAAGGGTTTAATAAGAGTAGTCTTCATAAATTCGATTTAAATCGCCATTCCAATCACCATGGTAGCGTTCCAAGAGCTCATCTGCTGGAGTTTGACCCGTTTCTAAACTGTCTTGCAGTGCATTTAGGAAATGTGTCTCATCCGGCACCATTCCGCCAGCACCCGCCCGAGCGCGTGCAGCTAAACCTACATTAGAAATTTCCACCGCTCGGCGCGCTAGGTCCATCATCTTGATGTTGTCCACTTCAGCTTGCAATCCATCAACCGAGGCAGCAATACGCAAAGCGTCACGAGTGGCTGCATCCATACCTTTAACCAAATCCCAAGCCGCGTCTAAGGAAGATTGATCATACAGAAGGCCCACCCAAAAGGCTGGCAAAGCACAAAGACGGCGCCAAGGCCCGCCATCTGCACCTCGCATTTCCATAAACTGCTTGATACGAGCCTCCGGGAATATTGTTGTAAGGTGATCAGCCCAATCGCTAAGTGTGGGTATCTCACCCGGAAGAGCTGGCAGTTTGCCTTTTAGAAAATCCCGGAACGATTGGCCCAGCGCATCAATGTATTTTCCGTCACGATATACAAAATACATCGGTACATCCAATGCATAATCAACATAGCGCTGAAAGCCCATGCCATCCTCAAACACAAATGGCAGCATACCCGTCCGATCTGCATCCAAGTCTCGCCATACCCGAGCGCGCCAAGATTTATGACCGTTCACCAGCCCTTCAAAAAAAGGTGAGTTGGCAAACAAAGCGGTTGCAACAGGCTGCAGAGCCAAGGCCACGCGGAACTTTTGAACCATATCCGCTTCAGAAGAAAAATCAAGATTTACCTGTACAGTACAGGTCCTGCGCATCATGGTGCGGCCCATAGTGCCTACTTTACCCATGTAGGCGTCCATAAGTTGGTATCGGCCTTTTGGCATAAGGCCTACATCTTCATGTTTCCAAATGGGAGCTGCACCCAATCCTATAAAGCCCACACCCATTCTATCAGCAATATCTTTGACTTCCCGTAAGTGAATATTCACCTCATCACAGGTCTCATGTATAGTCTCTAGTGGTCCACCCGAGAGTTCTAACGCACCACCAGGCTCGAGACTCACATTAGCACCATTTTTGGTCAGGCCAATTAAATAGCCGCCCTCCTTTACCGGAGCCCAATTGAACTGATCACGTAGGCCATGCAAGATAGATTGAATGGACCGCGCACCTTCATAGGGCAATGCGTCTAGGGTACTTTTGCAATAACCAAATTTTTCATGTTCGGTTCCTATGCGCCAATCATCTTTTGGCTTATTACCTTCTTCCAAGTAGCTTGCTAGCTGATCAAAGCTTTCGATCGGGCCACCGCCTGATTGTGGTATAGACATGTGTAACTCCGATTATTAACATGATCTGCAATTGACAGGTGGGCTCTTGATTCAGTCAAGTCAAGGTGCACTCAATGAAGTTTCATACGATTGCGTTTCCAAATCAAAAATAGATCTGGCCCCTTGCCCTGAGTTGCGGCCTCAGCTTGAGTATAATTTACATCAGGAAGAGCAACCAATGCGTCAAACAATTTATCGGTACCTTCCGCATTGCCTGGAACAGAGAGCATGCCTTCAGGACCATAAAATACCCAAGTGATCCTACCTATTGCATTCCGGTGCAGCTCAATGCGGTCCAGCGTATCCATTGAGATGGACATGCCACCTTCTGCTGAGAGGTAGCTAACGCGTCTCTCATCTACATCGACCACACCGGCGCCGCCCCCCCCGCTAGGGAATTTGAACCGGCGATAAGCATCATAGCCAATCAACCCACCTACCACTGAGAAAAAAATACCTGCAATGCGTGTAGCTCCATAGCTGGTTAATACTATGAAAATCCCGGCACTCCCGATCAGGCCAGCAAGGATGAACCCACGATATTTGCGCAAAGAGCTTACGGCTTCTGGCCTTATAAAGCTCATCGCCAATCTCCCAAAGTCGTTTGCCAAAGTGTTAATGCAGCTACGACAGCGGTATCTGCCCTTAAAATTCGCGGTCCCAAAGAGACCCCTTGTGCTTGTGGCATGGCATTGAGAAGAATACGCTCTGAACTACTGAATCCCCCCTCAGGACCGATAAGAATAGCCCAAGGGCCCGGCTGTTGCGAAAGCAAAATGCTTTGCCCCATGCATGCTTCATCGCAAAACATGATTTGGCGATCATCCCAGGCATCTAAAAGCACAGAAAGCTTTTGGAGCTCCAGCACCGGCGGCACGTAGGTGCCTCCACATTGTTCAGCGGCTTCAACTGCGTGGTTTTGCAACCGATCTTGGCGAACGCGTTCAGAATT
>JAVLEV010000092.1:0-1706 GCA_031920365.1 Planktomarina sp.
TTTGACCGCCACTTAAGGACATCACTTGGATACCTGGTACAACACCACCATCATGAGCAGTGACACCAGATTGGTATAGCACTTTTTGCAACACCGACACCCGCCGAAACCGTTCACGCAATCTCTCGTGTGGTGTTGTGGCTCCAGCTTCGGTCCAATGGCCAGGTGCCGCCGGAAAACCACAACTGCCACACATCAGATGACTTCTGGACGTGCGTCACCTTTAAACGGGAACCGCGCACGAAAATCATTAGCTATACTGTCGAACGTCATCCACTCACAGCCTTCATGGTCATTGATATATTCAATCAGCCTTTCCAGCATGAGCAAAACTTGTGGGCGACCAGACACATCTGGATGAATCGTAATTGCGAACACTGCATAATCCATTTCACGATAGATCCAGTCGAATTGGTCACGCCACAGCTGTTCCACGTCGCGCGGATTTACGAAACCGTGGCTGTTTGGAGACTTTTTAATGAACATCATTGGTGGCAAGTCATCAACATACCAATTTGCCCCAATATCAACGAGGTCAATCTCATGGCCGTGCTTGAGGGGATGCATCCACTCACCCGCGGTTTTAGTATAATCAATCACATTCCATTCGTCACCAGTACGCGCGTAGAAAGGCTGGAAATCTCGATACATTTGGCTGTGATCATAAGAAAAACCATATTTCTGAAGTAGAGCTGCAGTAGAGTTAGACATTTCCCACCAGGGGGCAACATATCCAGTGGGCACTTTGCCTGTCAGTTTTTCGATCAGCTCGATCGATTTAACCAGAACGTCTTCCTCTTGTGTAGGTGTCATAGCGACTGGATTTTCGTGCATATAGCCATGCGCACCAACCTCGTGGCCGTCATCAACGATCATTTGCATTTCCTGAGGAAAAGTTTCAAGGCTGTGGCCAGGAATAAAGAAACTAGTGGGCATATTGTATTTCTTGAACAAACGTAGCAGACGCGGGATCCCAACTTCTGTCGCGAAGATACCACGCTGGATATCAGATGGACTATCACCACCACCGTATGATCCGATCCAGCCTGCGACGGAGTCAATATCCGTCCCAATTGCGCACATAATTTTCTTTGTCATTTTTTTTCCTTAGACTAGCGTTAAACTCCAATTGGCATATGCTTCTCATCCCGCACAATTGGGCGGGGCGTTACGAGTTCTTTCCATACTGATAAGGCTTGGCTAGTTGGTGAGAATGCGGGTCGCTCGATAAACTTACCGCGACCTGGTTGTGCCTCACTATTTGCACCAACTTCCCATACTATATCACCACGCGAGAGAGTGAAGCGGGGCATCCCCATAACCTTAAATCCTTCAAAAACATTATAATCGATCGCAGATTTCTGCGTTTTGGCACTAATAGTTTTACGAGCAAGTGGATCCCACACGACGAGATCTGCGTCGGCGCCAACTAGTACGGCGCCCTTGCGCGGATAAACGTTTAAAATCTTTGCAATATTGGTAGAGGTAAGCGCCACAAATTCATTCATCGTCAGACGGCCCGTTTCAACGCCGTGGGTCCACAGTAGGGACATCCGATCTTCAAGCCCGCCCGTTCCGTTTGGAATCTGGGTAAAGTCGCCAATCCCCATCCGTTTTTGGTCTGTTGTAAACGCACAATGGTCTGTAGCCACAACCTGCAATGAGCCTGCAGCTAAGCCTGCCCAAAGACCATCCTGGTGTTTTTT
>JAVLEV010000092.1:1806-8326 GCA_031920365.1 Planktomarina sp.
GCATGCGCTTCTGGGCCACAGTTACCTTCAGACAGAAATTTTTCCTGCAACGCCGCGACAAGATCACCATTTTCGGCATGCACAAACGGCAATGCCCCCAAGGCTGCACAGCGCGAGAATGAGGCAAACATTTCATCATCGTTCACCATCAATGCGCCTTTGTAAGCCATAAAGTGCTTGAAGCTATTGACCCCGCGTTCGACAACTACGCTCATGTCATTAAATATCTGTTCTGACCATCCAGTGATCGCCATGTGAAACCCATAGTCACAAGACGCTTGGCGCGCAGCGCGTTCTTCCCATTCACCTAATGCTGCAAGAACGCCATCCTCACCAGGGATTATATAGTCCACCACCATCGTGGTCCCGCCTGACGCCGCAGCAAACGTGCCACTTGCCCATGTCTCAGCTGTCCGTGTCCCCATGAAGGGCATTTCCAGATGGGTGTGTGGATCGATACCACCTGGTATTAAATAGCAGCCAGTAGCGTTAATAACCGTATCCCCGACTAAGTTTGACCCAATCGCAGAAATCACTTCACCATTAATAACAACATCCGCCACGTAGGTACGATCAGCGGTAATAATTGTTCCATTTTTAATTACTGTCGACATAGCATTCTCCTTTTATTTAGGTGGAACTGCGCCAATCTGCTCAACGATAAGTCCGTAATGTTCGGGGCGCCGGTGAGCCGCGAAATCAAAAATAGTTTCTTTATATCGGTTGCCTAAATTCAGATCACAGCTTGCAGTAATAACCTCATCCTCAACGGTGAACGATTGAGCTACAATCTCACCAGACGGGGCAATGATAACGCTTTGGCCACCCATTTTCGATCCTTCTTCTTCACCACATTTAGCAGTACCCACGACCCAAGTAGCGTTCTGATAAGCCCCTGCTTGCATCGATAAATGGTTGTGAAAGAGCGTTAAACTATCCATCGCTTGGTCACCCACGTGACCGAAGGGAGTATTGTAGCCCAACATGACCATCTCAACATCTTGTAAGCCCATGACGCGATATGTTTCGGGCCAGCGGCGGTCATTGCAAATAGCCATGCCCATATGCCCATTAAAGCCCCGGAAGACTGGGAAACCTAAGTCCCCCGGCTCAAAATAGCGCTTCTCAAGATGCTGAAAATCACGATTTGGCTGTGGTTCAGAATAACCCGGTAAGTGAATCTTTCTGTACTTTCCAATGATATTGGCATTTTGATCCACAAGGATCGAGGTGTTGAAGCGCCTCTTCACCCCACCCTTGATGGTCAACTCGGCATAACCAAGGTAAAAACCTATCCCAAGCTTTTTTGCCTCATCAAATAGTGGCTGCGTCGCCATACTGGGCATTTCAGCTTCATAGTAACTGTCAAGTTCTGCCTCATCTTCAATCATCCAGCGTGGAAAAAATGTGGTCAGTGCCATTTCAGTAAAAACTACCAATTCGCAGCCGCGCGATTTTGCTTCACGCATCATCTCAAGCAGTCTGCCCACAGTATCTGCACGGGTCTCAGACTTAGAAATAGGGCCCATTTGGGCAGCAGCAGTTATGAGCTTACGGGTCATGGCTTTACTCCAGTTTTTTAGGGCGGTTGTGCAAATTAAGAACTGTTGGGATATGTTTGGTACGAGAGCAGTGCATTACAGTAGAGCTCCCAATTGAACGGCTGCCCGGACACCATCGATCAACCGGACTTTGATTTCAGGCCCTGCAATGGCGGAAATATGGGACATACCTGCACAGCCAAGTACCACTGACTGAATATCATCTTCTTCTTGGGCCAGCAGAATCTCTTGAAGAACCCTTCTGGCAGAAGCCTCTACATCTGTTTCTAAGGCGAGTACTGGGACACCAGAAGCTCTAACCTTTGCTAAATTTCGACCGAGGCCGTAGTTGTCAACGTTAGCCATCAGGATGGGTGTCGAGACACATAGGGTTGTGACAACCGAAAATCGAGCGCCAGCTAAAGCAGCCAAATGATACGCGGCTTGACCTATCCCAATAACTGGGCAAACAGCTAAATTACGCGCAGCGTCCAGCCCGGTGTCATCAAAGCAACCAATAATTATTGCTGATGCACCGTCATCAGAGGCCTTCTCAACAAGTTTCAGAAGGTGTGGTACGCATGCCTCTCCGTCCTCAGGACCTTGAATCGCAACAGGGCCTTTATGTGAGGTCCAGCCTTTGATCATGATATCAGGGCAAGCTCTATGGGCAGTCTCCAGCATAGCTTGCGTCATCGAAACCGTACTGTTGGGGTTGATTATGATAATCATAGCATACCCTTACCTGCATCGTTACCCTTGCTGGCGCGATGGCGGGTAGCCAAAAGTACTATGCCAAGAAAAATAACAATTACTGCTAGCGAAAATACAGTCGTTAGCGTTCCAAGGGCATATAGGACCGGAGAGGTGACATTTGTAGTCATACCGTAAATCTCAAGTGGGAGAGTGTTGCGGCTTCCCGATGTCAGCAAAGTGCGTGCAAATTCATCATAGCTGAGCGTAAAGCCAAACAGCGCCACACCAATTAGAGATGGAGCAATTATTGGCAAGACGACATAGCGGATAGTTTGCCAAGAGGTGGCCCCTAAGTCACGCGCAGCTTCCTCAAAACTTTTGTCAAAGCGATTGAATACAGCAAACATAATCAAAAGCCCAAACGGCAAAGTCCATGTTAACTGAGATCCATAGCCAGATGTGGCCCAGTGTACATTGATCCCAGCTTGGTTAAAGAGAAGGCCGACACCTAAGGAAATCAGGATCGACGGGATCACCAAAGCTGTAATGATCAAATAGAAGAGAATAGTTGAGCCTGGAAATCTTTTGCGAAATGCCAGCCCACCCATAACCGAGACCACAATAGTTGTGACCATAACCATTAAGCCAAGGGTAAGACTGCGTCTAAAACTACCCCAGATATCTCCAACAGCCTGTTGTTCAAAAAGATTATAAAACCAGTGCATCGACACACCACGCATCGGAAATGTCAGACCTCCACCTGGCCCCTGAAACGATAGAATACCAATTGTTATGGTTGGACCGTACAAGAACAGAATGAACAACATAAAAAAAGCTGTCAGGACATAGAAAGAACGTGAGCGCGGTTCCATTTTACAGTTCCTTCCTGATATTCACAAAGCGCAGCAAAATTCCGATTACGATTAAAACAGTTATCAATAAAATGATCGCTGTGGCTGATGCTGATGGGTATTGCAGCAAAGAGATATCGTTGGAAATTAGCCGCCCAACATTGGCAGATTGGCTACCAGACATAATTCGCACCGTGAAGAAATCGCCCATTACGAGCGTCACAACAAAGATTGTACCAATCATAATGCCGGGTTTAGTTAACGGTATGATTACATTCCAAAGGATTTGCGCACCGTTCGCACCGCCATCACGAGCCGCTTCGATCAGGCTTTTGTCAATCCGCATCATTGTATTGAAAATCGGGACCACCATGAACAGCGTATAGATGTGTACGAATGCCAGTACGACTGAGAAGTCACTGAACAGCAGCCATTCCACGGGTTGATCTATAACTCCCCAAGAAATCAAAGCCGAATTAGCGATGCCGTTGCGCCCTAAAAATGGGATCCAGCTAATCATGCGGATGATATTTGATGTCAAAAATGGAATAGTACACAGAAGAAAAAGAGCAACTTGCCACGTCAAACTACGGATATGAAAGGCGAGATAATAAGCCACAGTAAAACCTATCACAACTGTAAACATCCATGTTAGGATCGCGTACTTAAAGGTGTTCACGAAAACAGTATATGTGACAGGTGAGCCAAACAAAAATTCGTAATTATCAAATTGGAATGCTGGAATAACTGAGAATGCAGTGGTCTGCCAGAAACTAACAACAGCAATCATCACTATCGGTAGAACTAAAAAGATAAACAGAACTACAGCGAGTGGGGATACCATCAACCAACCGGTCAGTGCATTATTAAAGCGAGGTTTTTGCATGCTCGTCCTGCCATGATTGAAGTTGGGGATATTGGTGGCGCAAACGTGCGCCACCAATAAAGTTTAGGCCGCTATAAACTCATTCCACTTGCGTACCATGTACTGGTTTTGATCCATAACAGAGTTCCAACATGCAACGGCACCCATACGTTCAATGAATGAACCACCATCGCGCACAGCACCCGGTCCTTCGAGCTTGGAACCTTGTGGGCTTACTATGTCCCCCTTGGATTTTTTACCCTCATACCAAAAGCCCCACTCATCTGCAGACATGAACTCTTTCGAGGTCTCAGGCACTGCAGAGTAGTAACCCTGGCGCATCAAAAATCCACCGGCCCAACCCGAAAGGTACCAATTGATGTACTCATAAGCTGCATCCAGCTTTGCACCTTTGAGGCTTGCCGCAAGACCCATGCCGCCACCCCAAGAGCGATAGCCCTCTTCTAGTGGTTGATAGATGCATGGAACACCTTGTGCACGGACAGCAGTGATGGCTGGCGACCACATGGACTGGATTACAACTTCACCAGAGGCCATCAAGTTAACACTCTCATCAAACGATTTCCAGAAAGCACGGAACTGGCCGTTCTTCTTGGCTTCAGTAAAAATACCAAGCGTCAAGTCGATCTCTGCTTTGGTCATGTTACCCTTGTCCGGATATTTATACTCACCCATGGACTCGACCACCATTGCCATATCCATAATCCCGATAGAAGAAATATCAAGAATAGAGGCTTTGCCTTTAAACTCTGGATTCAGAAGCTCAGACCAGTTCCTAATCGGGCGATTAATAAGATCAGGACGGATGCCCAGCGTGTCGGCATTGTAGATAGTTGGTATCAGTGTCATCCAGCCAGATTCTTCCTGAATAAAATCCTTTCCATTGGCGCCAGATGTGAAACCCACCGTGTGTGGCGCTGTCCCTTGGGCAATATCAGATGTTGGCGTCAACTTTCCAGATCGAAAAGTCCCAGCGATTTTATCATAGTTTGCAATACGGGAGGTATCCATCGCTTGCATGTTGCCGGTAGGCCAAACCTTCTTGCAAATCCAGTATTCAATATCTGCTATGTCAAAGCTATCCGGTTGCGTCGCAACACGTTGTGTTACGCTATCAGAATCTAGCGCCGTCATCTCTAATGTGATACCTAAATCATCCTGTACTTTGGTAGCAATATCATTGAAGGCGGACACGCCAGTGCCTGCCTGACGCAGAACGATATTGGACTGCGCCCAAACCATTGGCGCCGCAAGTGTCCCTGCCGCAGCGGCAACTCCTGTCTTAAGCAAAGTACGGCGGCTCAATCCATTTCTAGCTGTATATCTTGTCATTTGTCTCTCCTTCAGTTGTTGCCGCTAATTATGCGGTCAGATGGTGCTGGTTGTTTTGGTCCCAAAATAAAAAGATTTGGTCACCTGGATTATGAGGTTCAGCGAAAAATTTAGCTTCTGGAACTAGCGCAGTCACCTCTTGGTCACCCATAATTTTAGAAAGGATGGAAACGTGGGTTCCTTGGTACTCGACAGCCAAAACACTAGCCTCGACACCGGCCCCCTTAAGGGTCGCCGTCTTTATTGCGTCAGTGCGTACAGCAACCTCCCCCTCCGACAATACTATTACGTTATGGCCACCAATAAATTGCGCCACAAATTTTGTCTTTGGTGCGTTGAATATCTCACGTGCTGTTCCCGCTTGCTCTATGATAGCGTCATTCATCACTACGATTTCATCAGCCAAGGCTAATGCCTCGTCCTGACTATGAGTTACGTGCAGAAAGCTAATATTCAGCTCAGTTTGTAATTTGCGTAGCTCACTGCGCATCCGTATGCGCAAGAAAGGGTCCAGCGCGGAAAGTGGCTCGTCTAGCAACAGTACCTGAGGTCGCGTAATTAAGGCGCGAGCTAAGGCAACACGCTGCTGCTGCCCACCAGAAAGCTGGGCGGGCAAGCGATCCATGAATGCAGTTAGATCCACCAACTCAAGCATCTCACCAGCCTTCATACGGCGTTCAGTTTTATCAACACCAGACATTTTAAGACTGAAGGCCACATTATCTTGGACACTGAGATGCGGAAAAAGTGCGTAGTTTTGGAACATCATCGCGGTACCACGCTTTGCGGGTGGTAGGCTAGATATATCGCGCCCAGCTAAGAGGATTGAACCTTCCGTAACAGCTTCATGTCCTGCAATCATTCGCAATGTAGACGACTTGCCACAGCCAGATGGCCCCAGCAAACACGTGTAACTTGATGACCCAAACCGATGACTTACAGCGTCGACAGCAACGGTATCTCCATAACGCTTTGTGACTTCAACTAGTTCAATATCTTGTGCCACTTTATCATCAGAAAACTCATTACTTAACAGTATATTTTGCCTATTATCATTCAATTCTTAGAGCCTTTTCAATTATTTATAATTATTTCATTGTCTAAGTTATTCTTAAATTTATGGTAGCCATGGAGCTTCCTGAGCAAAGAATCAGAATTATGATGAATATATATTCTAGATTGTATACGAAAAGTATACAATATTACTACGGATA
>JAVLEV010000093.1:0-8196 GCA_031920365.1 Planktomarina sp.
TTGTGGGCGTGCGGTACAACCCTGCAGTTAGTAAAATCTGTGGCTCTCTAAAACAGGTAGTAATAGATTTACATATCTGGGTTATGGCAAGTATACGTCTTGGTGGCATTAGCGGTTAGCATTAAAGATATAGGCTGGTTAGCCAACATTTCCAATGGTATTTTTAGACCAAAATTTGGTTGGTGGTAGCAAATACTCACGTGATCTATTAAACGCAGAGCTAACACTGTGGCTCTATTTAGCAATAGCTTAAAGACTGAATGTTTGACTGGCTGATGTCTCAATACTACACCTTACATTCAAACGCAGTTGGTATCCAAAAATATGTTTTTTATAGCAACTAGGCCGCCACTCAGTTAAAGAGAATACGATTGAAAAAAAAAGAAAAAATTGACCTTTTTGGAGCATTAGCTCTCATGAGTCTCTCTGCTCTATTGGGTTTAAATCATGTTATTATAAAAGTCGTAAATACTGGGCTCAACCCAGTTTTTTTTGCGGGATTAAGATCCTTACTGGCATTTTTCTTCCTCATCATTTATTTTAAATTGACCAATAAGAAGATAGAGTTCTCAAAAGATAAAATGGGTATTTCTATTTTAGCTGGGATTGTTTTTGCTTTAGAATTTCTATTATTGTTTCTTGCCCTTGATTTCACAAGTGTGGCGCGCAATTCGATACTCTATTATTCAATGCCAATTTGGGTCACGGTTTTTGGCCACTTTTTCCTCCCAAATGAGAGGTTAAATTTCTTCAAATCTGTTGGTCTAATTTCCGCGTTTGCGGGTGTGGCCCTTGCCGTCTCAAATAATAATGAAACGTTTTCTATCTATAACTGGCAACTTATTGGAGATTTTTTTGCTATAATGGCAGCAATCCTGTGGGCAATGCTAATCTATCTCGTAAAAGGAACAAGTTTCAAAGAAGTCCCACCAGAAATGCAACTTGTTTGGATGGTGATGGTATCTGCTCCAATTTTGCTAATAGCGTCTTTATTTTTTGGTGATTTAGTTCGGGAGTTTCAAATAATCCACCTATGGGGCTTATTGTTTCAGAGCATAGTCGTTGTGGCAGGTGGATTTTTATTTTGGCTGTGGCTGGCAGCAATTTATCCTGCCTCTGGCGTAGCTAGTTTTTCTTTCTTAAGTCCAATTTTTACGATACTTTTTGGTTGGGTAATTCTTAACGAGACAGTAAACTATACCTTTATTGCAGCGGCAATCTTGGTGATAGTTGGTTTAGTCTTTATTAATAAAAAGGTCTAAAATAGGAATTAACTGATCTAAAGAACACTTAGCATGGTTTCTGGGCTTTCGGAGTCATTAGCACATGGATACTCTCTAAATTCAGCTTACTAGAGTGGGATTACTCAGCGGACGAGTCTTGTGCTGATAGCGATATAGGAAATGCGACAGTGGTAGAGCCCGAAACATTTACGTTTCTTGCCAATCTGGCAATAAATAATAGCAAGTCTTGGATGGATGAGCACAGATTTGAGCGTGATGATGCCATGCGTAATTTTACTGGGATCGCAATGACGTTGCATAACTATGCTCATCAGTTTGATTATTTAGTGGCTGATGCGCGGAGCAAACCAAAGCAAAGTTTCACTAGGTTTTTCCAAGAATCTCGGGATCGTAATGGACGCGATATATACCGCGTTGGCATCGATGTTTTTGCCAATGCGGGTCATCCCGAAGAAGCCTTTGGGTATTATCTACATATCGAGCCGGACAATTGTCATGCCGGCGCCGCACTTTTTCAACCATCCAAGGAGGCACGCATGCGTTTGATTAATCGGCTTGTTGATGATCCGCAGGGCCTAAAATCTGTATTGGCTGACCCTGGGTTTAAAAATACTTTTCCAGAGGGGTTGGTGACACGAAAAACCTTAGGTGATCTGCCAGATAATTTTAAAAGTGGAGATTTCGCTGGCCCCTATTCAAGAATGGTTGGCCTGGGCTGCCGAAAAAGCTTGCCAGACGCACTCCTTCTCGATGATGAAGTGATCGATGTGCTGATCGAAATTTTTCGTCCTGCTAGCGAGTTGGTGCGCTACTTTGAGTGACTGCAAACTAGAAAAACGCGCAAAGTTGGGTTATGTTAATCGATTTTACTGATCCCTCATTTCCCATTATTACGGCTCTTGCGACAAAAGAATAGAACCTCTAAGTCCTCCCACCAAGCTAGCGTGCATGTCTGATAAAGGGCGGCACTTTAGCCGCGCTCACAAGCATTCCACAAGGGTTGATGCAAGGTTACGCATGAGTTGAGTGTCGAGCGCAGCGTCTGGTGCAAGATTGGACCCGAACGCGTCAATGATACCTGTTGTAGCCTCCGTTCTGTTTAATACCGTTCAGTAGGTTGGTGTCAGAAGAATGATAATAACAGTGAGCTAAGTTGATAGCCTCACAGACATAAATGTCGAAAAGCTATTCAACCCGCAGGTATATTTGTCAGACGAACGGTACGGGACTTACACACATTTTCGTATCCTAAAAGACAAGGGTGTTCCGACAGAAATAATGATAGCTCTCACTGTCAGATCACAGTCTATTGTCTGGTCTTAGATAACGGAGAAGCCATACACATATCTAACCTGTTTTCAGAGCAAGATAGTGATGAGCAAGGCGAAGATGAGTTCCATGCTACGATAAACAAGATGATCACTGGTGAGAATTAGCGACACTTAGACATTACATGGGGGTGCAAGGGCCATAGTGGGGGGCGTCGTATATACGCATATTACTAAACACGCCGGAGCGAGTGGGCGGTATATATGGGTATCCAACGCTTATAGGATACGCATTTTTTGGTACATTTAATTCAATAGTGAGTGATGCCTGTATAAGCCACGGGTGATACTCAGATAATGTGTGGAGATTATACTAAGTTGGGTCATATTGGCGTTAAGATAAAAACTGATCTATTTCTTTGGAGTGTTGCACAAAAATCTTCATCGCATCATTTGTTGATAGACACTCTAAAATGCCATCAGCCACTTCTTTTTGCGTCCACATCCAATCTTTTACTGGATCGTCTCTCATTGCCCAATTTGAAAATAATCGCCGCTTTGACCTACTATCTTCCAAAAGTTTAACATCTGTATGACGGTTATCGAGTTTTATCTTTGAATAAATAAAATCGATTTTGTGTGCTGGTCCTTCCAAATATTGTAAGTATAGATCTGATCTACAAATTAAAGCACCAGTGATTTGGTTTTTTTCGTTATTACGTTTGGACTGCACAAGAATACTATCTAGAATTTTGTCATCAAAACCAACTGGCTTAGAGACGTATATCACTTGCTTGATTAATGAATGATTTCTATCTGTCATAGAATAGAACTTATAATAAACTATGTACTTGTCAAACCAGGCACAGGTATTTTTTTAAGTACTAATGCACTTATAGTATTATGCTAAATTCCTATGGATTCAACCGATCATAAATAGATATCATGCATTAAACATACTTCACCGTAATTGCTCTACCCACACGAGCATTTCAGTTAATGTTTTTGAGTCGTTAGTTTGCCATAGTCTCGATAATCTGCGTTTTTGGTTTTGTTTCCGAGTAGGATCGTCGAGTTTTATGCATATCCCAATAGTTTTTAAGATTGGGATATTCAATTTTCCAGTTGAATTTGGGGAACCTAAGATCAAGGTACTCCAAACATGAAAACGCACTTACATCTGCTATTGTGAAGTGGCCTCCAACAAAAAATTGTTTAGTGCCAAGATACTCAGATAAATATTGTACGCCTCGATAGATTTTAGTTGTTTGCCTATCTATCCAATCACTACTCCGTAATTTCTCCTGTCTAGAACTTTCCAAGTAAATCAGGACCAATGCATCAGAAACTCCGTCTGCCGCTGCTTCAACTAGCTTTGCACTAACATTTTCAGTAGGCGCTGCTGGGTAAAAAAGAGGGTTTGGAAAGCGATTGTCTAAGTATTGAACGATAACTTTGCTATCAAATAGTGGTTCGCCTCCATCCTCAATCAAAATTGGGATTTTGCCCAGTGGATTTAGATTTTTTGTGAGAGTGTCTCTGTTCCAAGGAACATCAATAATTTCTTCAAATTTAATATTCTTCTCATGCAAGACTACTCGTACTTTGCGTGCATATGGACTTGGTGTGGCAATGATAAGTTTCATGTTTAAGAGCATAGAACTACCTAATAAATTATTCCAGCAGTAGTATGAGCAATACTTAAATATCTGATGACAGGTATTACCTTTTCTATTAGCAATAACCCATTATTTTTATGGGCGGTAAACTAAAAAATTAGTCCGGCCAGAACTAGTCCACTCGATCTACGTTTTAGTTGGGCTGTCTGATACCTAACTAGTCAAACACCCATATTAAAACACCACACTGATCCGATGCTGTCCCATAACTTCTGGTCGCCCTACACCAGCTTCAGCTAATGCCTCAACCGTTTATGGTTGACGGCTTGACTGGCCGCTACCCGAGTTTGCGCCCAAAATATCTACCAAGGCAATAGAATAGGGTTTTCTCAATTCGTAAGAGTGCCTCTTTAGCATTAGCAACCTCTTCGGGCGTTAAAACTATGTCCTTACCTCTGGTCACACCCAACCCCTTATATGTGTTTCATGCGTTGATACCTACACTTCTTTTAGCCTAGTTCAGAGTATAGCCATGGGTAACTCAACAAAGATTAAATATAATACATAAAGACAAAACCCAAGAATGGCCAACCGAGACCCTGTTATGAAGTTCACAAACTTACCTATGGCTGATTTAGGGTAGTTACGTCCTATGAAACCAAAAATACAAAGTGCTATTACTCCACCACTAATTCCGCCAACAATCATTTCAATATGTCCTCTGTAGATTTTATCTTATCTAACAATTTATCACCCATATTTGCTACGCATTGATTTTACCAAATTCTATGCAAAAAAAGTCATACAGACCCTGAGTTATAAAGTTACTAGGCTATAGAGGGTAGACTAAAACGAGGTTTTTGCTAGAATTACAAAAACTAAAAATGGAACAATGTAATGAACACTCTTCCTCTGACATCTACTTTTGCATCCCTGTTTACTCTTTTCTACTTGTTTCTGTCATTTCGCATTGGGTACTTTAGAGGAAGTCCTGTGATGAAACTGATTTTCAAAATGAATGAAGAGGTTCCAGAAGCAAAGTTAGACAGAAACATTCGAGCACATGGAAACTTCTCTGAATATGTTCCTATATTTCTGGTTCTGTTGATGATCTTAGAAATCTCAGGAAATGCATCATTCAACTATTTACTAGTGATCTGTTTGATCTTCGCATACGGGAGGCTCGCACACGGAATTTGTTTTGCATTTTATGAATTCAATCCGTTTTTGAGAATTTCAGGAATGTTATGCACCTATCTGGGCCTGGTAGTTTTTGCAGTTCGCTTGTTGTTGGAATTACTTGTGAAATAGATTCAATCTGTAGGCCTTCTGTAATTTTATTTTCCCAACTAAATGCTCCTAATTAACTTAAGTATCCCTGGATGTTCCACGGGGGGGTGTGTGGGATATATGTAGTTAGCCTGTGCCAGAAATAGGGTAATTGAGGGGTAGTTCAGATTAGGGTGGGTGGGTGTGATAAGATACGTTTAGGATCAGAGGCCTTGGAGCGTAAACAACTTCTCATTAGCCTCTTTAGATAACCCTAAGGGCATTTCTGGTGGCCTATAAAGTAGCCTGAGGTAATGGGTCCCATGGTAGGCAAAGTAGGGGGGCTGTGATACTGAGTTGGCCATTAAATTAGGTTAAGATCTGATCAATCCTCGGTAGTATTGTTATTTTTACCTCCAAGTTATATCAATGGTTTAGATCCAAAGGAATTGAAGACAATGGCTAAAACCCAAAGCACTAGATTTATCGATATAGCATTTTCTGATGGAACCCCAAAAAAAGCCCTCTTTACAGCCCTTTTAGTAGGCACAGTACTTACCTGGATAAATCATGGAGACGTTCTCCTTTCCGGAAACTATCCGCCGCTTTTAAAAGTTGTCCTAACATACTGCGTTCCCTTCTGTGTGACCACTTGGGGCGCATACCTTGGAAAGAAAGCAAATATTTTAAACCAGAAAAATATTTCTAATGCTGTTTAATTAATATTTTCTTCGATTAACTAACTCACCTTGGCTAGCTTAACCACAGACTTATCGCTCTCTATATATGAGTTATTTATAATAAAACTCAATGTTTATTATTGTTAAAAAGAGGGTACCCAATAATGCAAATGAAGATTTTTATCCGCACTTTTAGCTCTGCAGTAGACGCGCAAATGTTCAACAGTGTTTTAAATACAAAATGGCCAGAACTTATAAAACCAATGACAGGAGCTCGATTTCGTCTTCTATATAGCGAAAGTACTCCAAACGTTTCTACGGTTATATGGGAGTTCTCTGACGACAAGGCACAAGAAAAAATAGAAAAAATCATCGAATCTGAAATATTAAAATTCACAAAAGCTTTACCAAACCGACAAGTTCATTACTCGGGATCGGTTGAACTTGATTTCACCGGTGGCGAAAAATAAAATAACTTGACCGCCGTAATACCTGAGGTGCCTCTGTGAATAATGTGGTGAATGGATTAAGCTTCTCCAAGTGGAGTCCACAAAGCTGGCCAGTGCGAGGGTTAAAGGCATTTTATCACTCATGCAGGTTGCTGTTGGGGGCATTGCGGCAGCAGGCTACTTCGACCCCATTCAACTGCATAATACAACGCAGAAATTGCAAAAAACTTCGATAACTGCCATCTGTAGTCGATACAATCTATTGATACCCTTAACTACAGTCGATGGAGGTGATCAAGATGGCTAAACAGTTCGAAGCACTCAATTCAGACCTGCGGGATTTCATCCAACGGCAGAACATTTTCTTTGTTTCTTCTGCAACAGCAGACAGCAGAGTGAATGTCTCCCCACGTGAGATCGCGGCACTGCGCATAGCAGATGACCATTCTATTATCTACTTGGACAGAACTGGCAGTGGCAACGAAACTGCTGCACATATCCTCGCTGATGGTCGCTTAACTATAATGTTTTGTGCCTTTTCTGGGCCTCCACAAATTATGCGGCTGTATGGCATAGGCACCTCTGTCGGTTGGGAAACCCCTGAGTTTCAGAATTTGATTTCAAAATATTACGGTGGCGTTACACCTCTTGGTACAAGACAAATCATTAGGTTGGAATTTGATCTTGTACAAACATCCTGTGGCTATGGCGTTCCTTTATTTGACCATAAGGGAGAACGTTCCGCGATAGAGAACTGGCATGATAAAAAAGGGCCAGACGGTATTCAGTCATACTGGGAACAAAAAAACCTCAGTAGTATGGATGGCCTACCTACAGGTCTTAAACTCAACAAGGACTAGAAGCCCGAGGTCAGTTTTGTCCGCAGAGCAGCCATTGCGGCACCCTCAGATTAATCTACACGACTACGACTAAAGCCCCGATGTCTGAGGTGCGGGGCCCATGATCTGGTGTCTTGTGCCTTTAGACTTTGTAGATTGGGATAAGTAACGTCGGCTCTTCGGCCGTGGTACCGCTGGGTGTACCAGAACAAGGCACTTACGTTGTGCTAGTGGATTTCTAGCATATTTTTATTTCAATGATTGCACTCGGACCAAGGTCTTTGGTGAGTATCGAACCCCTCTTCTAGGCACCAAAAACCATACTTAAATTATTGTAATAATTATATCAGAATATGGTTTTTGATTGCAAAATCTACCAATCGGACCACTTTGTTATTCCGTGACGTGATGGGGAGTGTTTCGGTATTAGAAGATGGCACCAAATAGCTTTGCCCTCTTCAGAATTTTATTTATCTAACAGTACCTCTAAGCACAACTCACTATCCCTTTTTAGTGATCCAGCGGTTTCATAAATTAATTATTGTACACTTTGGAAGCGTAATCTGATAGTAAATTATCAGAGTGGTATTAGCGGCAATCCCAACAGGGCTTGTCCAAAAATCGTTAGAGTGAGAATTGCGTAGCCCGCGCTAGCGAGGCGAATTGTACCGACCGATCCAATTTTTCCCTGACGGCCCAGCCAAAGAGCCAGCATTGGCAGGGCTTGCATCACGTGTAGCGAGAGAAAATGTGCCGGTCGCAGATCGCCTGTAACACCAGACCAACCGACTACTGGCAATGTGGGTGCACCTTCTGGATGAATACCGA
>JAVLEV010000094.1:0-5404 GCA_031920365.1 Planktomarina sp.
CTGAAGATCTTTGGTATCATTCTAGTAGCTGTCGGTGTGTTCCTTGCCTCGGGTATTATTCAAAAATACACTTCACCCCTTAAGCCACTGATCTAAAATTATTTTAGTGAAATAAATTCCCATCCTTCACTTTTTTATTGAATTTTAGAATTGTTTGCGTGACGATTTACTAATCACCAATAATAAAAGGTTTAAACCATGTCTTATATTACAATCTCGCATTGAACTGCTGAAGAATGAAACGATGAAATGGAAGCCGTTGCTCGGGACAAGTTCCAGCCAATGGTTATGTCAATGGGAGCTTCTGGGGTTCAATTTGTACGAACTGGTGCTCTCACAATGTCTGTTGTGACGCATTTTGCTGATGAGGCGGCAGCTACGGATGCCAAGGCCAAGATTGCGGTTATCCGTGCAAAAGCGGCAGATGAGCTACCTATTAAAATGGATACTTCTGTTTGTGGCAATGTCTTTACCAGCGCTTAAGTCTGAGACTTTAGTATAGCGTTAAATTATTTAGCTTCTAAAAAGCAACACTTGGCTAGGTTTATAACTTTTGCTTAACAGCCCACGCAGCCGGTAGGGGTAACTACGCTGCCAACTCATCAAAGCCATAATTTTGTAAACTAGCTAAGATTAGTGATACGAAGCCACCTCTGCAAAAGTATTAGATTATTTTAAGCAATAGTTGCCTTGTATTCTCTTTTGTCATTTTGATGGGATTGCCGTCGGCGCTAGGGTCAGCAAGTGCGCCTGCAACAATTCTCTCAATATCTGGTTTTTTGACGCCAAGCTCTAACAAGTTTTTTGGGATACCAAGAGAGCTATTTAAGTCGTCCACATAGGTACAAAATCCATCAAATCCCCCTGCTATTTCTAGATAATTAGCTGCCTGCGCTATGAGGTCCTGAATCGCAGGTTTGTTAAACTGCAACACCGCGGGCATGCAAACTGCATTTGTTGTTCCGTGATGGGTGTTGTATATCGCCCCAATTGGATGTGACAAGGCGTGGATTGCACCAAGACCCTTTTGGAAGGCTGTAGCACCCATAATGGCTGCTGACATCATTTGCCCTCTTGCCTCAATGTCTGAGCCATCGGCGATTACCCGTGGCAAGTAATTCTTTACCAAACGCATCCCTTCAAGTGCCATGCCTTGTGACATGGGGTGGTAATGTGGCGAGGAAAAAGCCTCGACGCAATGCGCAAAAGCATCAAGACCCGTTCCGGTCGTTATGGACGTTGGCATACCCACGGTTAGCTCTGGGTCGCAGATCACTACTTTGGGCAATAATTTTGGGTGAAAAATAATCTTTTTTTGTAAGGTTTCAGAATTAGTAATGACTGAAGCGCGCCCAACCTCTGAGCCAGTGCCCGCCGTAGTGGGGACTGCCACGATTGGTGCAATAGCCTCTGAATTTGCGCGGGTCCACCAATCGCTGATATCTTCAAAATCCCATAATGGGCGCGTTTGACCGGCTAAGAATGCCACCACCTTACCAAGGTCCAGAGCTGAGCCTCCACCAAATGCTACAACTCCATCATGACCGCCATCGTTATAGGCTTTAACACCGGCAGCAGCGTTCTTCTCGTTTGGGTTTGGGTCAACATCCGCAAACATGGCGCAGTTACGGCCAGTAGCCCTTAATAGAACAAGAGTTTTGAGAGTTATCTCCATACTAGCCAAACCACGGTCTGTAACCAAAAGTGGCTTTCTAATGCCGGCACCCGCACAGGCCTCTGCTATTTCAATAATTCGACCGGCACCAAAGCGTATAGCGGTGGGATAGGACCAGTTTGCAATAATGCTCATTTTTAAACCTTTTTAAATGAAAGGGCTTAAGGTTGGTAAGTTATGTTACCCTACTTTGGATAAACAGATTAGCTTTGTTTTTGTTAGTATTATTGTTTCCCAAATAGGCCTGATACTCTTGTGGCGTGTCAATATCATGGGATCCAGCATGCGAAATAGTACTGAACTCGTGGACGGAATCACCGAAACTCTCAATCACTGCTTTTGCACCAGTATCACCGCTAATGTTGGCGAAAGCGCTGAAAGTCTGGCGGTGAAATATAGTAGGGTGTGCTGGTTGGTACTGTGGGGTCAGTGGGCGCCAAATTGCGGCAGTAGGATATGATTTTACTTGTTCAAAAGCTACTTCAAAATCCTTAAAGTTAATATCTGGAAGATCAGCTAAAACTACGCAAAGATGCGTGACGGAAGATGGCAAGGCTGCCACTGCCGCTCGCAGTGTGCCCGCTAACCCTTCTTCGCTATCTTTATAAGCGGCCATAGACAGCGTCAAACCCTGCAAAGCATCCCAACGCGGATGTGGTTTTGCTGGCAGGGCGACAAGCGTTGGAATATTTAAGTTTAGCACTCGCGTCGCCACGTGCCGCAGTAAAGGTTGGCCCTGAATTGGCAGCATAAGTTTATCATTGGGCGCCATGCGCCGTGAGGCTCCTGCAGCGCAGATGAGAACGTTTGCAGAGATGTTCTTTGGCAACTGGAGGCCGGAAGGGGCTAAGGGTGCTATAATAGGGGCTCCAGTAATATTTTAGCTTCACGGCGCTGGCCTAAGATTTCAATTTCGACTACTAAGTTATTACTAACACAGCTACGCGGAACCAACGCATAGGCTATCGATTTTTCGGCATGATGGGAATATCCGCCAGATGTGCAAAAGCCTTGGACCTCACCATTAATGAATACAGGTTCATAGGCCACTACATCTGCGTCTAAGGCATCCACTTCAAACACTACTAATTGCCGAACGGGCGGGTTAGCCCACTCAAATTCTGCGACTGATTTTCCAATGAAGTCAGTATTTTTCTTAAAGCTGACAAATCGATCCAGCCCTGTTTCTGCGGGGGTATAATCAGGCGAGAACTCTGACATCCAAGAGCCAAAAAAACGATCTAACCTTAAAGACATCATCGCCCGCATGCCAAACGGTGCCATTTTATGGGGCTTTCCTTCTGCCCATAGCGTGTCCCATAGGGCGCGCTGTGCCATAGGATCGCAGTAAATTTCGAAACCATCATCGCCAGTATAGCTTACCCGTTGCAATAAACAATCTGTGCTGCCTACCACAATCTCTGCTACATCGCGAAATTGAATCTCGCTGACAGTAGTTGATGTACATGATTGTAATACTTCCGCCGCCTTTGGCCCTGCAATCTGAAAGCCGTTGCGACGGTCCGAGATGTTTTCAAGGTGTACTCCATCCACCATGTTTTGCTCAAACCACCGGTGGTGATATTCTTGGCTGCCATAGCTGGCTGTAAGTTGGAATTTGCCCTCGGCAATACAAGACACGGTGAAGTCGCCGATTATTTTGCCTTTGGGTGACAACATTGGATTGAGCGCGAGGCGCCCTGGTTTTGGGATACGCCCAGCCATCATCCGATCTAGCCACGTATAGGCATTTGGCCCGGTGACGAGGAACTTCGAAAAGTTATGTATTTCATTAATACCGACGCATTGGCGTACGGCCCTTACTTCGCGCTTTGTAGCCTCCCAAGCGTTAGAGCGACGGAAAGAAGGCGTTTCGAAATTAGGTTCACCAACTTTAGCAAAATAATTAGGAACCTCTAAACCAAATTGTACCCCCCAGACCGCACCCATAGACGTGAAGGTGTCATACATCGGTGTACGTCGAATGCCGCGGGCGGCGGGAAGCTCTTCATTTGGATAGCTAACAGAAAATCGGCGCTGATAGTTTTCGATTACTTTAGGCACAGTATATCCTGGTGTGATCCATTTTCCAAAACGGGCGCAATCCATTGCAAAAACATCACGGTCTGGTTCGCCCTCTACCATCCATTGCGCAAGGGTCAGACCAACACCGCCGCCTTGGCTGAAACCTGCCATAACTGCACAGGCAGACCAATAGTTGCGCATGCCTGGAACAGGACCCACCAAAGGGTTGCCGTCAGGCGCGAAAGTGAAGGGACCATGAATGACAGATTTAACCCCAGCACGTTCCAAAGCGGGGAAACGCTGATAGGCAAATGCAATGCTATCTTCTATTTTATCAAAATCATTAGGTAGCAGTTCATGGCCAAAATCCCATGGCGTGCCGCTAACTGACCACGGGCGGCAGCGTTGTTCATAAAAGCCAATGCATAGTCCGCGACCCTCTTGGCGTAGGTAGCTTTCGCCTGCTGGATCCATTACGTGGGGGTGCTCACCACCTGTATCTATTATGGCGGCTATCTCGGGTACTTCTTCTGTTACTATATATTGATGCTCCATGGGTAGTAGTGGAAAATATATGCCAGCCATTGCACCCACTTCGCGCGCCCAAAGCCCTGCGGCATTTACAATATGCTCTGCGTGGATAGAACCTTTGTTAGTCGTAATGTCCCATGTGGCATCGGTGCGCTGGCTGGTTTTTAAAACTTTGCAATGAGTCTCTATAGTGGCTCCGCCCATACGGGCCGCCTTTGCATAGGCATGAGTAGTGCCTGAAGGATCAAGGTGTCCGTCTAACGGATCGTACAAAGCACCAACCACCCCCTTAATATTAGTTACAGGGGCTATTCTTGCAATTTCTTCGGGACCTACAATTTCTGTTTCAAGGCCCATGTAACGATGCTTAGCCCGTTCTGCCACTAACATATCGAAGCGGTCTTGATTGTCTGCAAGGGTCACACCCCCTACGTGGTGAAGACCGCAAGATAGACCGGTTATTTTCTCCAACTCTTTATAAAGCTTTATGGTGTAGCCCTGAAGAGCGGCCATATTGGTGTCACCATTTAGCGTATGAAACCCACCTGCTGCATGCCAAGTGGATCCTGAGGTGAGTTCTGACCGTTCCAGCAACAACACATCGGACCACCCCAGCTTTGTTAGGTGATATAAAACGGAACATCCTACAACGCCGCCACCTATCACAGCAACCTGAGTAGTGGTTTGCATTGGGATTCTCCTATTTGTATGTGCAACAATTATGAGTGGGTGTTGAATAAATTAATAGCAAATTATGACATGAGAAAACAAAAAGGCGGATATTGATAGTTTCATTTACTGAGTGCTTCCTCAGAACGTTAAATTCTGGCACAACTAAAAAGGTATTATTGCAAGGCGTAGCGAGCGTACCAAATGTCGCCTTTTGGCAATAGTACAGTACAATCATTGTGAAAAACTATGACTTATAGATTTTAAGGAAAGTGGTAGATATGCGAACTCATGCCCAGGCGGTAGTTATCGGTGGTGGAGTCATCGGTTGTTCAATCCTTTACCATCTTACAAAACTTGGTTGGACAGATGTTGTATTACTAGAGCGCAATGAGCTTACCTCAGGGTCTACTTGGCACGCAGCAGCCAACATACACGGGCTACACGATAGTACCAACATAAGCCGTATACAGCATTATACCATGAACCTTTATAAAGAGCTGG